>PEZS01000001.1:0-85846 GCA_002778785.1 Bdellovibrionales bacterium CG10_big_fil_rev_8_21_14_0_10_45_34
ACCAAGAAACCAAGAAACCAAGAAACCAAGAAACCAAGAAACCAAGAAACCAAGAAACCAAGAAACCAAGAAACGAAAGCGAAGGCTGTATGAAACCAGACAATGTCTTTTTAAGAAAGCTTCACACTAACGCCGTCGAAAAAACCGCAAAGTATTTAACTGCCGAAGCAGAACTTATCGAGGCTTTAGACGCGGTAGAAAAATATAAGGCCTTTCTACGCCTTGGCTACGGAAGCCTTTGGACTTATTGCACGGAGGCATTGAACCTATCTGAATCCGTAACGGCCTGTTTTATCGGTGTTATGAGAAAATCACGAGAGGTACCCGAGTTAAAAGAAGCCATTCGAGCAGGCGAGTTCTCGGTAGCAAAAGCGAGAAAAATCATCAGTGTCATCACACCAGAGAACAAACAAACATGGCTTAAGCTGTGCAAAACCCTTCCCTGTAAAAAACTAGAAAAGGAAGTCGTGCTTGTTAGCCCGAAAGAAGCTGTTCATGAAGGAGCGAGGTCGGAGCAAGAAAGTCGCATAAAGCTAACGATTGGTGTGAGCGAAGAGCTTTATGAGAAGTTTCAAAGGGCTCAAGATATTTTGTGTCAGCGAACTCAAAGGCCACTTAACTATGAAGCGACACTTGAGCAAATCGTGGAGTTTTTTGTCGAAAAAGCGGATCCAATAAGAAAAGCCCAAAGGGCCACGGAAAAACGGGCCCTGGTAAAAACTAAAAGGACAAGCTGCGACAGGGGGCGAGCGAGACATATAGAAAGGGCAACAAACGTAGCGACTGTAAAATCTAAAGGTACAACAGGCAACACCGGTCTTAAACACAAAGGAGAGGCGCGTAACAACAGTGAAGACAGTTCAAGGAGATCAAACGAAAATGCTGCAGATTTACTGTTCACAAGAACAACAAACCTAAGGTTGGAAGAACGAAGCCTAGAGCGCGAGCATCAAAACCTAGAAAAGAGTCACAATAGATTAAACGAAACTGCTAAAAGCCAGTTGTTCACAAGAACAGTAAAACTAAGGCTTAAAAGAAGGGCCCTGAACCGCGAGAAGCGAAGTCATCGCAAAAGCCTTCCGGCAGAAGTGCGCCACACAGTGATTTTACGCGATGGAAATCGCTGCGCCCACAAAAACAAAAGGGGCTTTCGCTGCCCTGAAAAAAAGTGGTTGGATTTTCATCATATCGTTCCAGTTTCGCAAGGAGGCAGAGACAATCCAGAGAATGTTACTATTCTTTGCAAGTCCCATCACCTTCAACATCACGCGGGAGAGAGGCCTTTCAGTTAGTCATTGTGTTGGTTCAAGTATTGGTGATCTAAAACTTGGAATAATCAGAAAGCTCCAGCGTCTCGCGAGGTTTTACGGCCACACGACTGGCGAAAAGTGTTACGAGTGGCTCGGCGGGAGGTGGGATACGAGTTTGCCAATTCAAACGAGTAGGCCCTGCTAACAATAAACTGCTGGCAGGCGGGCGGCGAGTTTAGGAAATGTGCGGCGGGCGTTTGCGATAGTTTGCAAACTTAAGGCTTCCAGCAAAATGTTATGCAAGGTTGCGACATAAGCGGCAGTATGAGGTAAGAAAACAGGAGTGTTCTTTTTGCCGCGCATAGGTACTGGCGCCAAAAAAGGAGCATCCGTCTCAACATGAATGCGATCCATCGGTATGGCCTTCACCGTCTCTCTTAATTCTTCAGCGTTTTTGAAAGTCACAACACCACTGATCGAAATATCAAAACCCTGATCAAGCGCTTGAAACGCTAGCCACCTAGAGCCGGTAAAGCAATGCAATACTCCGCTCACTTTAGTGCGATACTTTTTTAAAACCTCGACGGTCTCTTTTTCGGCATCTCTGGTGTGAATCTCAACGGGTAGGCCAAAGTGATGCGCCAAACTCATTTGCTCCTCAAACACAGAAACCTGGGTTGGGCGCTCGGAATGTTCGTAATAATAATCAAGACCAATCTCGCCAACAGCCACAACTTCAGGCCGAGTAAGATTTGCCTCAAAAAAATTGCTAGTGCTCTTTGTCCACTTTTTGGCCTCGTGTGGATGCACTCCCAATGTAGCGCTCACTTGTTTCGGATACTTTGCCGCCAACTCTAAAACAGTCTCGTGATCTTCTGGCTCCGTCGCTATTGTCACAACGTGATGAACGCCAACCTTTTCAGCCTCGGCAAGGGTTTCCTCTGGCGTGGTTTCAAGCATATTTAAGTGAGTGTGTAAATCAATCCAGTTCAAATTTAATTGTCCTCAAGGGAGCGAAGGTCATCCTCTGAGTCAGAGTCCATGCCATCAACAAACTCTTCATTTTTAAAATTTGTGCCGTCGCCGTTTAAGGTGCGATCTTCTATAAGATCGCTGGCTTTCATCTTCTGAAAGTTTCCGTCGTCAAAAAGTACAACCACTTCTTTTTTAAGAACATCTAACCCCTGGACAACTCCGCAAGCCCCAGTGGTTTTGCACTTTACGCAGCCACCTTTTCTCGGAAGTCCTTTGCGGGCCTCAAGATAAGCATCTTCTTCGTACGCAAGGCAGCACTTTAGACGGCCACACATACCCGCCACCTTGGTCGGTTTAAGGCTGATCTCTTGATCTTTAGCCATTTTAATATTCACGCTGTGAAATCTTTTGAGAAATCGGCTACAGCAAACTTCTTGTCCGCAAGGTCCAATACTACCAAGCGCTTTCGTTACATCGCGCGCACCAATTTGGCGCAGATCTACTCGCGCCTTTAATTTATGAACCAAGTCTTTTAAAAGCTCTCTAAAATCTACTCTGTTTTGTGCGGTAAAGTAGACAATGGCCTTTCTAAGATCGAGAGAGTATTCCACGCGTACAAGATTCATGTTCAATCTATAGAAAGTAATGGCGTCTTGAGCCTTCTTTTGAGCTTCCTTTTCTGTATCGCGCTTTTTGTTGAACTGAGCGAAGTCAGTCGCATCTGCCTTACGTTCAATCTTTGGCACTTTTAGCTTAAGAATATGGTTGTCTATCGTTAGAGGCGGCCTTGAAACCCATCCAAGCTGAAGCCCTTTCTCAGGCAGCTCTGCCACTACGGCTTCCTCTAAGACGAGCGGCATGTTACGAGCGTCAAAGTCGAACACCTGGCCCGTATCGGTAAATCGAATGCCTACAATTCTCAGTGGTGAAAACTCGGGCTCTTCTTGAAGCAAAAGGCTGGGCACCTGAGAAAAATCAAGAGGGCTTGTTTTACCCAAAAATTCAGAGTCTTTTGGCAAGTTGACGAAATTTATCTGAGACATAGAAGTATTTACCTTTGTAGATGTTGATTGAGGTCTATTAAGAGTACCTCAAGGCTCAGTGACTTGTCGATAGTCCCTTGCCAATCCCTGGCAACTTGCTGAGATTTTTGGATGAAATCGAAGGGGAGCCCCCGTACTCGAACCCAGTCTTCAAAATCTTTTTTTCGGTCTAGATGGTACCTTGGAGCAAACCCGTTTGAAATGAGCCACATATCTATCGTGATAGAGCTGAGAAGTTCTGTGAAATCGTCGATATCAGAGAGCTCCTTAGCTAACTCTTTGCACTGAGGTGCGAACTGAAAACTAGAAGCCGTCGGGCTGAATAAAGCAAACATCTTCTCTTTAAGGGCTAAAAACTCTTGAGACTGCCAGCGATCAACCCTTTCTTGAGAACCTAATTCAATCTCTTTGATCCAGTTATAATGGCTGCTGATATCATTTGCCGAGGCCGGAGGTATGCGAAAAACCAAACAACGAGAAACAATTGTCGATGCCAGAGAATGCACATTGTCAGTTAAGAGAAAGAAGAATGTGCTTTCATGCGGCTCTTCTAGGGCTTTAAGTAAAGCATTGTAGGCAGATGCTGTCATTTTGTGAGCTTCTTCAACGATAACAGCGCGGCTTTTGTGAATACTCCTGAGGCCAAGCCATAGCTTAAGCTCTCGAACGCTTTCAACTCCTATCGAGGAGGTGGCTGATTTGATGATAAACAAAGACTCGTGCGCAAATTGTGAAACTCGTCTGCAAGAGGGGCATGCGCAGTCAGAGGCCCCTACAGATGAGCCTTCAGCAGACTCACTGGTGGAGCCTTCAGAAACCGGACAAATAAGAGTTTTGAGGGTAGCTACAAGGAGTTTGTGCAAGGATTCTTTAGAGGAGCTTTGCAAAATCCAAGAACTCTTGGCTCGCTCAGATCTAAAAGATTTTAAAAACAATCTTGTGCGCTCGTCTTGCATCATTTTTGGCGGCACCAATCTAAAGCACGAATGTGTGAAGTCAATTCGCTAACAAGTTTCAGACTGTCTTTTGCGGCGTCAAGCACCAGCCAATTCGGCTGCTCAGAAGCCAGCTTTAAAAAGCCTTCTCTCACTTTTGTGTGAAAGTCCGCGCTCTCCTGCTCCATGCGATCAAGGGTCTCTCCGTTATGTTGGGCCTTCGCTTGCTTGCGCTTTAAGCTTTCCTCAACAGAGAGATCAAGCAGAACTGTCAAGTCGGGCTTTAAGCTTTCAGTGGCAAAGTCATTGAGCCATTCCACGGTATTGATTCCTAAATTTCTAGCTACGCCTTGAAAAACCGTCGAGCTGGCAGAAAAACGATCACAAAGCACCCAAGTGCCATTTTTTAGCGCTGGCTTAATGAGCTGTTCAACATGCTGGGCTCTTGAAGCCTCGTAAAGCAGTAACTCTGCCCTTGGGACGGGCGCGGTCTTAGGATCAACTCTCAAAATTATATCTCTGATTTCTTCAGAAAGGGGCGTGCCGCCTGGCTCCCGCGTGTGAATATAATTGATTCTTTCGTGGGTCAAAAAATGAGAAAGCCCCCGCATAAGAGTCGATTTTCCGGCCCCATCGAGCCCTTCAAAAACAATGAATTTCACGTTCAGATTCTCCTGGCAATGCATCTTGCATTTTGCTCACTTCGTGAATAGAACCAAGTGGTTTCAAAGAAAGGACCTCAAGATGACCAAAAGAGTCAAAGAGATTTTGAGTTGGTATGGCACAGAGAACGCGGGAACCCTCACTCAGATGGCCCGAATGATGAATACAGGAAATTTAGCTGGCACGGGCAAGTTAGTGATTTTACCGGTTGATCAAGGTTTTGAACACGGGCCCACTCGCAGTTTTGCCAAGAACCCAGAGGCGTTTGACCCCGAGTACCACTATAAGTTGGCTATCGACTCTGGTTGTAACGCCTATGCGGCCCCACTTGGTTTTATTGAAGCCTGTGCTCGCGAGTTTGCCGGAGAAATCCCGCTTATTTTGAAGGTCAACAATTCAGAAATTCTTTATGATCAAAAAGCCCCTATTTCTGCCATCACGTCTCATGTAGACGACGCGCTAAGATTGGGTTGTGCGGCGATTGGCTTTACCATCTATCCCGGAAGCGCAGAGCGAAAGCAAATGTACGAAGAGCTTGCGCAGCTGACTTCAGAGGCAAAGGCCGCAGGCCTTGCTGTCATTGTATGGTCGTATGCTCGCGGAGAGAATTTGAGTAAAGAGGGCGAAACAGGCGTTGATGTTATTGCATACTCTGCTCACATTGCATGTCAGCTAGGTGCCAACATCGTAAAAGTGAAGCCTCCATCGGGTTTTGTTGAGCAAGCAGCTAATAAAAAAGCGATCACAGAAAATGAAATACCTACATCCACAATGGCTGAGCGCATTCGCTTTGTTGTAAAAAGTTGTTTTAACGGCAAGCGCGTTGTGATTTTTAGCGGCGGCGAGGCAAAGACAACTCCGCAATTGTTAGAAGAAGTTAAAGGCCTGGCAGATGGTGGAGCCTTTGGTAGTATTATGGGGCGCAATGCTTTTCAGCGACCTAAAGCAGAAGCGGTGCAGTTGCTCAAAGATGTTCAAAACATTTTTAAAGAGGCAAGGCCTTAATGTCTTGAACCTGTTAAGTTGGAGCTATTTCGGTGTCCGAAGAAATCGGGGCCGTGCTGTAAGGGAAGTATCGTGGCAGAGACTTTGAATCCAGAAACTGAACAGATAGATGAAAACATTTTGCGCGCAGAAAAGCGGCGAAAACTTGAAGCTATGCGAGCGGAAGGAATTAATCCCTACCCTTACAGGTTTGATAAAAATTCAAGCACCACCGAAATCCTTCAAAAATTCGAAAGCCTACAAGCCGGAGAAAAAAACCTTGATTCTAAAGGAACTCGCGTAGCCGGAAGACTGATGGCCCGAAGAATCATGGGTAAGGCTTCGTTTTTGAATATTCGCGACGAAAGCGGCGACCTACAACTCTACATGAGAGTGGGGGAGCTTCCTTCTGAAGATTTAAAGGTTTTCGA
Source organism: Bdellovibrionales bacterium CG10_big_fil_rev_8_21_14_0_10_45_34 (assembly GCA_002778785.1). GTDB lineage: Bacteria > Bdellovibrionota > Bdellovibrionia > Bdellovibrionales > 1-14-0-10-45-34 > 1-14-0-10-45-34. The sequence continues at coordinate 6,282 of PEZS01000001.1, forward strand.
ACTTTTAGAAATTGGTGATATAATTGGCGTCGAAGGTTTTGTGTTTCGCACTCAAAAAGGAGAGCTAAGTCTTCATTGCGAACGCTTAACTTGCTTATCAAAGTCTTTAGAGCCTTTACCAGAAAAGTTTCACGGCATTGCCGACGTTGAAATCAAATATCGCCACCGTCATCTCGATTTAATTATGAGCCATGAGTCACGTGAGGTTTTTAAAACACGAAGCAAGATTATCAAAGAAATTCGTAGTTACCTTGATGATGCCGGTTTTTTAGAGGTTGAGACACCTATTTTGCAGCCAATCTATGGCGGTGCAGCTGCGAAGCCGTTTACTACCCACCACAACACACTTGATATGCAGCTTTATCTAAAGATTTCTCCTGAGCTTTATCTGAAGCGCCTGATCGTCGGTGGTTTTGAAAAGGTCTATGATTTGAATCGAAACTTTCGTAACGAAGGAATTGATCGCTCGCACAATCCCGAATTTACGATGATCGAATGGTACGAGGCCTACACTGACTACTTTGATCAAATGGTGCGATTTGAAAATCTGGTGGCCCAAGTAAGTAAGGCTGTTCGCGGAACGACAAAATTCGAGTATCAGGGGCGAGAGATTGATTTTACTCCGCCTTGGCCAAGGCTCAAAGTGATTGAAGAGATCAAAAAGAAGTGCGGGTTAGACCCTTACACGCTCAGTGACGGTGAGCTTTTTAAATTGTGCAGAAGCAAGGGCGTTGCTATTGAGGCCCCTCTCTCGACCGGTGAAATGGTTATGAAGCTGTTTGAAGTTCTCTGTGAGCCAGATATTTGGCACCCTAGTTTTATTATGGATTTCCCGCTAGAAGTTTCTCCGCTTACTAAGATTCACCGGGAAGACAAAAGACTTGTTGAGCGATTTGAACCCTACGCAGCCGGGATGGAAATCGGTAACTCCTATTCGGAGCTGAACGATCCGGTTGATCAGCGGGAGCGTCTAAAACAACAAGAGTCTCAACGTGCAAAAGATGAAGAAGCGCATCCGATGGATGAAGACTTTCTTCACGCCATCGACGTAGGAATGCCGCCCACTGGTGGCGTCGGCCTTGGTGTAGAACGTCTTGTAATGATCTTAACGGATCGGCCCAGCATTAGAGATATTATATTGTTTCCGACAATGAAGTTTAAGCGCTAGCGTTCAGACGTGTGCGCTGAGTTCAAGTGATGAAATTAAGCGCAGAAGCTTATGTGCTAAAGCTTAGGCGCTGAAGGAACGATAAGGCATGTCGCCGCCAAAGCATTTGATCATTTCACCAATTGCTAAGCTCTGCTTCTAGGATCCCGTCGAGTCGGCTTTCGATCTGGCCGCGAATTTCGAAGAGCTTTAGCTGCATATCCGTCCAACGTGCCTGATAATTTCTAGATGATGCTCCTTCGCGGATATTAGCCATTAAACATGGCCTTGAGTTCATTCCATCGGTCTCATTAGATGGTCCATTGATTTTGCTATTGATTTTTGCATCTACTTCTTGCAATAGCGCTGAGTAAAGGCGCGCGTAAGGTGAATTCAAATTGGGTTGTCTCGGTTTGTTAAAGATTTCAGAAAGTTTTAAAACGTAGAAGCCGTTGCGCGTATCGCGCACAAGGTTTTGCACAAAAAGGCTTGATTTACCTTCCTTGAACCTCTTGATTTTTGTGCCATAGTCCATTGAACCAACGTAGAGGTGCAGAATTGGAGAAGAATTAACTTGCGAGTGCCCCTGCTTGTCGTAGGCAAACAATGCGGCCTGCGTATAGGCGCTCGAGGGGCCCAAACAAGCTGCGTTCATGGCTTGTGTCAGATCAGCAATAAGAGGCCTCGGCGACCGTGCAGAAGCACTTAGAAGGTCAACAAAGGTTTTCAGGTCTCCACCACTAGGGCGGCATTGAAATCTATTGAAGCGCTTATGAACTTTGTCATAGAAGGTGCGTGCGTAAGTTTCGGTGGCACTCGGATCTTGGCGTCTGAGATTCGTATTAAGCTCTGGCATTTCAGAGATTACTTCTCGAGCGATTTTTGCTGCCATAAAAGCTTTTGAATAGAGCATCTTTTCGGTGGAGCCTATTGCATTTTCGGAATTAAGGAGATCTTGAACTCTATTGGTCGTGATCATCTCATCAATGGAGGCAATAATCGCGCCTTGTTCTATCAAGCGATCTAGTTTTTCTTCGCATGTAGCATACTGAAACCTAGCGGCTGAAAACGCCACTAACGCAAACTGAGTCGATAAGACTATCGTCAACTTCAAAACCAATTTAAATGAACTCATCTTTGTCTCCCATTTTTAATCTTCGTCATTGCGTACATCTGTCGTCATACTATCTAAGGTATCCAGCACATCTTTGATCAACTTTAATCGCCAATATGATTCAGTTATTTTGGCAGCTATACTTTTTTGCATGCACAATTGCCGTTCTACAAACAGGCCGAGTGGCTAACTTCTTTACGTATTGTCGATGCATGGCATTGTCTCCTTAAAGCATTTCAAAGGCTTTAAAAACTGGGCGATGCCCACCTGTTTAATGGGTGTTAATGGGTGCCGTCCCAAAGTTTGTTGAAAGACAACCCTAGGCCCGGCTAATAGTTTGTGTTGTGGTGATTCTATCACAGGAGTTCCCATAATTTGTTGTTTTGAAATCATTCCCAATCTGTTCAAAAGTTCAACACCAGCAGAAATCAAGTATACTTCTGTGGCACCCAAAGCCAAGGTAGCTCAGATAGTTGAGGTTTTCTATTCTTTGAGCCTTAATGTTACTGTTCTTGCGAACAACTGACTTGCGGAATTTTTACTCGAGCTTTTCGTGCGAGCGAACCTGTCCTTCGGTTAACCTGTATTTGCAAGCTTCTGTTCCTGTGCCTGCCATTTAGTATATTGTTCATCAATAGAAAAATAATTGAGCTTCGTGCATTTCGGGCCTGTGCCTAAGGCCCCAACTAAGCGTATCAATTCGAGGCGAGGCTCGTATCGTTTTAGAATCAAATATCAAATTCTTTTAGATTTCCTTAACCATGCCCGATACTAGACCTAAGTGAATACAGGTGGCGGCATTCGCCCCTGAAAAATAGTTCTTATCTCATGGGGTTGTGCGTTGGCAGTATCAAAGAGAGAAAAGATAAATAAAGAAAATCACTTTCAACAGGCGATTTGGCATAGTGCCAATCGCTCCGGTCAAGTCAATCGCTCCGGTCAAGTCAATCGAACGGGTAGGGCTATATCGCTTTCCATTAGGGCGCACCTCACTGAAGAAATGGCGATACTCGCATTCTTACTCAGTCTCATTTTAGCTCTTATCCCCGGTATTGTTCACGCGCAAGATTACGTAGAAGGCGAAGTCATCGTTAAACTCAAAAAGACGGCGCTCGGTAAGAGTTCGCCCTTTCAAAGTAAGCTCACTCAAAAAGGGATAGTCGCCAAGTCTTCTGTGTCGATGGGAAATACTGTTGCACTTAAAGCAGAGGGGCTAAGCACCTCACAACTCATTGGTGAACTCTCAAATGACCCCGATGTGGAGTATGTCGAGCCCAATTACATCATTCGTAAGTCAGAAATTATAGAGGAAGGCGCCAGAAAGTATACGGCATCAGAACTTGCGACATATTATTCTTCTCCATCAGGCTTTTCGACCTACCTCACCGAAGCTCCCATTCACCTGCAGGACACGTGGCCAGAGGTAACAGGTACAGGAACTCCGATTGTTGCTATTATAGATAGCGGAATTGATCCAAACCATTCGGCACTCAGTGACGCTCTTTGGAGCAATCTTTATGAAATTCCAAACAACGGTATTGATGATGATGGCAACGGCTACGTTGACGATACGTACGGCTGGAACTTTGTGAACAATTCCAAAACACCGGTCGATTGTGATGGGCACGGAACTCACGTTGCCGGGATCATTCGCGGCACTGGCCAAGATATTTATGCTACGCCAGTTCCGTCTCCTATCGTCAAAATCATGGTGCTTAAGTTTCTTGATTGCAGCGGTTCTGGTACCACGGCCGACGCTATCAATGCCATTTACTATGCTGTTCGAAACGGAGCGACAATTTTAAATAATTCGTGGGGCGGCGGATCTTACTCAAAGGCGCTTCACGAGGCGATCGCATTTTCTTACCAACTGAACGTTTTATTTGTGGCAGCTGCGGGTAACACTGCGAACAATAATGATTTGAGCCCTATTTACCCTGCTGCCTATGATGTGCCTAACATTATCTCGGTTGCAGCTACGACAGATATTGATAACGTGGCGAGCTTTTCTAACTTCGGATTCACCTCGGTTGATGTGGGTAGCCCTGGTGTGCGAATTCTAAGCACCTATCCAGGTGATCTCTTCTACGAGATGTCCGGAACATCCATGGCAGCTCCGTTTGTAGCTGGAATCGCCAGCCTCATTTCTCGCCAGCGAACTGACTTAGGTGGTTATCAAATACGCCAAATTATACTGAGTTCTTCAGAGTCAAAATCGCCACTCGTCGGCAAGGTCTCTAGCCAAGCTCGAGTGAATGCCTATAATGCTGTAGCCTATTCAAAAACAGTTGATGCCGACGGAAATTTGCCGGCATATCAGGCCAACTTAAGCGCGCCAGATCGTGGTCTCGCCTCAAGCGGTGGATCCGGTGGTGGTTGTGGTTTGGTAGGTGAAGTCTACCGAAAGATGAACGGTGGTGGCACGCCGCCGTCTTCTGGCGGGCGCTCCTTCGGACTCATGGTTTTACTGCTCTTGCCACTAGTAATACTCTTAATCATAAGAAGTAGACTTGTTCAGGTGGATCAGCGTCGATACGAACGCTTCAGGGTCAATTCGAGTGTCACACTAGAAATTGGCGGAGAAAAACTGATAGGTCAGGTCAACTCCATTTCGCTCGGTGGTGCTGGACTTAAGCTAGATCGCTTCCTGGAAAAAGGCAGTGTCGTTAAGATGATGATTGCAGATCCAGAAGGTCAGTCGGCTACCATTGAAGTCGAAGGACATATTGTTTGGTCTCAAGAGAAAAAGGCCTACGGCGTCGAGTTCTTTAAGACTAACGCTATGGCCCTTGAGCGCCTCGCCAAAGGCGGAGCTAAGTCGTAGTAGTGTTGGAGGGGAGTCCTTCACTCCTCTCACACTCGATAAACTCGGTTTATAGACCTGCCTATAACAGTCTTCTAGTCATTTGACATCCCAGGTTAAGAAGGAATTTGCTCTAGCAGACGCCTTCGGTCATCTATGTGGTCATCTGAGATAGTAGGTTGAGTCGCCAAAAGGCGATGAGAAATATGATAATCATGCGCTCTTGCGGCAAAAGTGGGCAAGCGACCCGGGCTTCACAGTTCTCAAAAGAAAAGCGGCCGAACATTCTCATCCAGTTTTCATTTCAATCTGGACATTTGAGCTTTTGCTTTTTAACTTCTGATAGTCACCTGTTTTACTTTCGATGAATTGGCAACGCTTGGAGTCGCAACAAAATGGATCGAATTAGCCATTATTTTTTTTCAACGATAGGTTCTAAAAAAGTCGTGGGTCTTGCAGGGCTCGCATTAGCCGGCTTTGTGCTTTCTCATATGGCGGGCAACATGCTAATTCTTGTAAGCCCAAAAGATTACAACACCTACGCCCATGCGCTCATAACAAATCCACTGATCTACTTGGCAGAAGCAGGTTTAATTGCCTTTTTCTTGGCGCACATCATTTTGGGAATCGTGCTGACTGTAAAAAACAGAATGGCTAAAGGTACCACTTATGCGGTCTCTGCTAAAGGGGACAAGTCGGCCTCGTACGCATCGCGAACGATGGTCTATCAGGGTATCGTTATCGGAGTGTTTTTAGTTTATCACTTGGTTACTTTCAAATTCGGTCCTTATTACGAAGTGACTTATGATGGCGTTTTAATGAGAGATCTTCACCGGCTGGTGATTGAAGTCTTTCAAAAACCTGCCTACGTAGTTTGGTACGTCTTCTGTGTTGGCGTTTTGGGTTATCATCTAAGTCATGGTGTTTATTCTTCCTTTCAAACACTCGGCTTCTATCACGCAAGGTACACGCCTTATATCAAGTGCATTTCTGTAATTTATGGAATTCTCATCGGGGCAGGTTTTATGGTTCAGCCCTTATATGTTTATCTGTTTGACTAGTATTGCTTCAAAAAAGTTTTAGGCGCTCTGACAGTTCACGAATACAGCTAAGTGAGGAACAAGAATGGTTCGACTAGATTCAAAAATACCTGAAGGCTCAATAAACGAAAAGTGGGAAAAGCACAAATTCAACTTGAAGCTCGTTGCGCCAGCCAATAAGAGAAAGCACCGCATCGTTGTTGTCGGAACCGGGCTTGCAGGCGCCTCGGCCGCAGCCTCTCTTGCAGAGCTGGGATATCAAGTTTCTGTGATGTGTATTCACGAAAGTCCGAGAAGAGCCCATTCCATTGCCGCTCAGGGTGGAATCAACGCTGCAAAGAATTATCAAAATGATGGCGATTCAGTATACAGATTGTTTTACGACACAGTAAAGGGCGGCGACTTTCGCTCTCGCGAAGCCAACGTGCATCGGTTAGCTGAAATATCGACTTCCATTATTGATCAGTGTGTGGCGCAGGGAGTGCCATTTGCGCGTGAATACGGAGGGGCCTTAGACAACCGCTCGTTTGGTGGTGCCCAGGTCTCGCGTACATTCTACGCTCGGGGGCAAACCGGCCAGCAGTTATTGCTTGGAGCCTATCAGGCGATGATGAGACAGGTGGATCTGAAAAATATTGATTTGTTCTCTAACCGTGAAATGCTCGACCTTGTTGTTATCGACGGCAAAGCCAGAGGTGTTGTTGCTCGTAACTTAAGAACAGGCAAAATCGAGTCTCATATTGGTGATGCTGTTGTTCTGGCCACAGGTGGCTACGGAAATGTGTTTTATCTGTCGACAAATGCAATGAACTCCAACGCCACTGCGTCTTGGCGCTGTCACAGAAAAGGCGCATTGTTTGCCAATCCGTGTTTTACGCAAATTCATCCCACGTGTATTCCGGTCTCAGGGGACCATCAGTCAAAACTGACTCTTATGTCAGAGTCTTTAAGAAACGACGGCCGCGTGTGGGTTCCAAAGCAGGGCGGCGACAAAAGACATCCTCGTGAGATTCCCGAAGGCGACCGAGATTATTATCTAGAAAGAAGGTATCCGAGCTTTGGTAACCTTGTTCCTCGAGACGTAGCAAGCCGTGCGGCAAAAGGCGTTTGTGATGAAGGTAGAGGCGTTGGAGAAAGTAAACTCTCAGTCTATTTAGATTTTGCCGACGCAATTAAAAGGCATGGTGCTGACGCCATTAGTGCCAAATATGGAAATCTCTTTCAGATGTACGAAAAGATTACCGGGGAGAATCCTTACACAGTTCCGATGAGAATTTATCCGGCAGTTCATTACACCATGGGTGGACTATGGGTTGATTACAATCTAATGAGTACAATCGATGGTCTTCACGTACTCGGCGAAGCCAACTTTTCGGATCATGGCGCTAATCGCCTAGGTGCCTCCGCTCTTATGCAAGGGCTCGCCGATGGCTACTTTGTGATCCCATACACAATAGGCAATTATCTGGCCCAAAATACATTTGCTAAAATAGATGAGTCTCATGCGGCCGTAAGAGACGCAGTGGCAGTCGTAGAGAACCAAATGAAGCAGTTCGTCAGCGCAAATGGATCGCGCACGGTTGATGATTTTCATAAAGAGCTCGGGCTCATTATGTGGAATGAGTGCGGCATGGCAAGAAACTCTGCGGGCTTAAAGGGCGCGCTTTCGAAGATACAAGAGCTGCAAGAAAGATTTCTGAAAGAGATTCGCGTACCCGGCGGAGCAGAAACGTACAACCAAGAGCTTGAAAAAGCGGGCCGTGTAAAAGACTTTTTAGAATTGGGTGAGTTAATGGTTCGAGATGCCTTACACCGCGAAGAAAGCTGCGGAGGACACTTTAGAGAAGAGTATCAAACGACCGAGGGAGAGGCTCTTAGAAACGATGATAAGTTTTGTTATGTGGCGGCTTGGGAGTTTAAAGGTGCCGGAAGCGAACCCGTTCTCAACAAAGAACCTTTGTCTTTTGATAACGTAAAACTCACTCAGCGAAGTTACAAATAAAGGATCAAAGAATGAGCGAAAATAAGAAGATGACGATTTATCTACGTGTTTGGCGTCAGCAGTCTGTTCAAAGTGAGGGGCAACTCGTTGATTACACAGTTAAAGATGTTTCCCCAGATATGTCCTTTCTTGAAATGTTCGATGTACTTAACCAGCAACTCATTAAAAAAGGCGAAGAACCCATTGTGTTTGACCATGATTGCCGAGAGGGAATTTGTGGTACTTGTTCAATGACTATTGACGGAGTTCCTCATGGGCCAGAAAAGGGCGTGGCTACTTGCCAACTACATATGAGAAGTTATTCCGACGGGGACTCAATCGTCGTAGAGCCTTTTCGGGCCAAAAGCTTTTCAATTATCAAAGATCTTTCGGTAGACAGATCGGCTTTTGATCGCATTGTCGGCGCAGGTGGCTATGTGTCAGTTAACACTGGCAGTGCTCAAGACGCGAACAATCTTCCGGTACCAAAGGAAGATGCCGATCGGGCCTTTGACTTTGCAACTTGTATTGGTTGCGGAGCTTGTGTGGCCGCATGTAAAAACGGTTCTGCTATGTTGTTTGTCGGAGCAAAGGTCGCTCAGCTCTCGTTACTTCCACAGGGACAAGCAGAGAGAACTCGCCGTGCTATTAACATGGTCGCACAAATGGACGAAGAAGGGTTTGGCGCTTGTTCAACAACAGGAGCTTGCTCTGCAACTTGCCCTAAAGAGATTAGCCTTGAGGCCATTGCTCGGCTAAACCGCGAATACACCCGCGCCAAACTCAAATCCTAAAGGTACTAAAGGTACGGAGTCACTTGTGGGACTCGACGCGTTAGACTCACCGAGTCCCACAAGTGACTCCGTACCTTTAGTACCTTTATTCTTCTTGGGTTTAAGAAAAAGTGGGGCCTTGGTTGGGGCGTGAACTTCCGTCTGACTTATTTGCTTCGTTCTGAGCAGCAGGTGTCTTGCCTCTATCAAGTGCCCAAAGAATAAGGCCCATAGAAACACTGATTAACACCAGTACGCCCATAGTTCTGCCAATGAGATCATTAGCAATGTCTTTTTGAATGATTCCCAAAATCCACAAGATGCCAATAGTTGCAGCGTCAAGGACACTAACTATAAAGAATAATTGCCAGACTTTTATTTTCATAAACCCCATCCAATACTTAAGTAGTCTATACACCTCTTTTTAAATGCGCCAAAGTAACGTCGTCGAGCTAGACCCTCAGCTAGGGCATATCTCTCGGCCACAGAGGGCTCGTATCTAACCCAACTAGACCATTCGGTTCGACTCTTCGTTTCAATCTTGAGCTTCCATGAAAATCTATTTATTCGTGCATATGTTCCTCCGATAAAGATTCGTTGCCGGAGGGGTGTCGCGTGAATCATTTTTGGCTGATCTTCATTGGAGTCGTGTTGGCAAGTTTCGGTGGTATGATGGTGAACATATATAACGGACTCGTTCGCCTCAGAAGCCAGGTCGAAAGAGCTTGGGCAAATATAGAAGTTGTCCTTAAACAACGATTCGACGAGATTCCTCAAATCGTGCAAGTCGTTGAACAATATGCTGGCTATGAATCAAGTGTTCTTAAGGACCTTGCGCAAGCAAGAACTCGCTACGGATCTGCCGGTTCAGTGGGGCAAAAAATCAAAGCGGCCCAAGATATGAGCATTGCGCTCAGCGGAGTGATGGCCATCGGAGAAGCGTATCCAGAGTTGAAGGCCAACGAAAATTTCAAACAGCTTCAGCAGCGAGTCTCCGCACTAGAAAGCCAAATTGCCGATCGTCGAGAGACCTACAACGATGTTATCGCTAACTTTAACGCAAGAATTGAGCAGTTCCCGGATGTATTCGCCGCGAAGTTTTTGAATTATCAACGGCAAGAAATGTTCAAGGCCACCGAACAAGAGCGAAACACCATTCCGAGCTTAAAGATGAATCTGCCAGGTTCAAGAGCTGCTAGCTAATTCGTAGCAGGAAAACAGTGGAATACTGTGGAGTTACTAGAGTGTAGGCGATGAACAATGAAAAATAGGCACTTTAAAAGAGCGACGAGCATAGAAAGCTTTGAGTACGCATGGAGAGGCTGATAATAGCAAGCTTCATCGCAGGAGCCTATCTACTCTTTGACGCCTTCAAAAGAAGTCAGAGACGGAGAAAAGTTGAGGATACTCCGCGAAGCCGCATAGAGACGGCCCCTCAGGGGCATGTCGAGTTTGAAGGCTTTGCATGGCCTTTAGGAGAAACTACGGTAGCTGCCGACGGCAATGACAGCGTCTATTACACGTTCGAACTTCAAAAGAAAGAGAAAACAGGGTCAGGTAAGTCGCGCCGAAGCAAATGGACGACCATTTTTTCAAAGTACCACATTCTTCCAATTTACGTTTTCGACGGATCTGGGCTCGCCATTGTCGATCCCTCTTCAGCCAAGCTAGAGCTCGTAAAAAAAGCGAATCGGAGATGGGCTCTGCTTGATCATGAGACAAAGCAAAGGATCAGAGACTTCGTTGCAGATAAGAAAGCAATTAGACTGCCTTCATGGGGGCTTTTAGGTAACTTTTTAGGTCCTAGCTATCGCATCAAACAATGTCAAATATGCGTGGGTGCGCCCCTTTATGTGAGCGGACATTTTAAGTCGCTTCAAACTCAGACGACTCAGTCGGCTGCACTCGCAGAGTTTTATAAACTCGTCTATGACACGAGCACGCAGCGACTGCGAAACAATGCAGCGATCTTAGATACCAACAATGATTCAAAGATCTCTGCAAAGGAGATAAGAAGAGGCTACCCAATTGCTGCACAGATTGCTTTGAGAAGAGCTGAAGAAAAACCTGGAAGCGACGGTAGTGATGTGCACGCCAGTTCTCACTTTCAGATTTATGGCACAGTTGGAAGTAGTGATCACGAAGATCTCTTCGTGTCTGATCTTCATGAAGAGCATTTGTCGAATCATCTCGGAAGAGCACTCGCACTGCGATACGCTGCAGGTGCAATGCTCTTGGCTTTGGCGATGGGACTGGGTGTTGATATGCTCAACGGTAACTTCAACCGGAGAAGCAAACGATCGGTATCGCCCAAACAACATGCAACAAAACAGAGTTCGCCGGCGGCTACAACGCATCCTTCGAATGCAGACCAAGGCGATTCACCTACTACTTTGGGAGTTGGCTCAGTTCGCCAAATTGATCGAAAAGTTGCAATTGCCGATAGCGTGAGCCACGAGAGTGCTTTGATAGAGAGTGAAGAAAAACAGCACGAAGATTCGCCCGTGCTGCTGCATGAAAGATGTGTGGGCGGCGATCAAGTTTCTTGTAGAACTCTCGTGTTTCGCAGTGAGAACTACCAGCTTTCTGAGAAACATATCAGCTATTACAAACATCGAGCCTGCCAGCTCGGTGCAAAATCCCTTTGCGAAACCAAGGCGCCATAATTTTAAGTTAAAATGAGGGTATTTGTTGCTGACGGCATCACAAGCTTCAACTAGATGTCACAAACTCAATTAAAGGTTTCCAGCAGTCACATGGCGAACAACTATGGGTATTTCCAGCTGGCTTTCGTTAAGCGATTGTCAATCGCGATAGATAAGCTTGAGCCAATCGGTAAAGGCAATATCGCCATCCAATCAAAATCAGAATGTTCAAAGTCTCTGAGAATTCCAAACAGAGACTTTGCTAGTTCGGCATCCCAATCTTTGGGGGCCTGAGTGTACAGCTCACGAAATTCAATTTGGCCAAGCACATTCTTAAAGTGCTCCTTCAAGGGTTGCTCAATAAGCTCAAGTGAAAGTACAAGGCCTCGCTTTTGCTGTTTTGATTGCTGAAAATCTGGGTACAGCGTTTCTAGTTTTTCAAGAAGAACTTCTGCAAGGCGCTGCTTACCCGAATGCTCGTTTAATCCGAGGCTGCTACAAGTAGCTTTGTTGAAATAGATGAGGGGTTTGTCGGGTGCGTAGTGCGAAGGCATTTCACCAGGGGCTATATTTTCAGGGGCTATGCCACCACCGCGGGCGATGCTTTCCGCAGGGGATGTGCTTCCAGGGGGTATGTCTTCCTTGGGTTCAATTTGCGTATGATCCAAGCGCTCAGATATTTGTCCTGCAGATTTCACACCGGCCAACTCTTTCGATGTGATTTTCCATCCCATTTCTTGAAGCAGACTCACGTCAAAGGCTCCGGGGCGCAAGAGTGCGAATTGTTTTTTTGGATAGAACTGCACAATCGTCGACTCAATTCCAATTGCAGTGGGCCCGCTATCGAGGATCAAAGGAATTTCTCCGCAAAGATCGTCAAAGACATGAGCAGCAGAAGTTGGGCTTACATGACCAAAACGGTTAGCGCTTGGTGCACAGAGTGGCTCCTTGAGTAGGGCTAAAACTTCCGCAAAGACGGGATGGGCTGGGGAGCGAAGGGCAACTGTGGGTTGTCCACTGGTCGCCGTGTCTGAGACGTGGGAATGCTTCGGTAAAACGACTGTGAGTGGCCCTGGCCAGTGAGCCCGAAGTGTTCGCTCGATGAGCTCGAGAGTTTCATGGTCAAACAATAGAGAAATGTCGCTGGAGAGAACTTTAAGTTCTACCAGGTGATCGATCCAGACCATTCTTTCATCAAAAGATTTACTCTGAAGTTTGTGCAAAATCTGAGCGAAGCGATCAGACGAAGTAGGTGTTTCACCCCCTACGTGCTCAGGAACTGGAACGTGTACGATCAAGGGATCGTGAGACGGGCGACCCTTGGCCTTAAAAATCTTTTTTAGCGCTGCTTTGTCAAACGTGCGTCCCGCCAGTCCGTAAACGGTCTCTGTGGGTAGGGCAACGATGGATCCTTTTTTTAAAAGGTTCACAGCTTTTAATATCGCGTTCGCGTTAGCGGGAAGAATTTCGGTTAACATCAGTGGGCATCGCTCATACGGTTGATCTGAATCTGGCGTAGGTCTTTGTGTTGCATAGTGGCAATGTACGATTCGCCGAGGGCCTTCAAAATGTCAACACATCGCCCCTAAAACTCCCGTCAAACCTCTATCAGAACTCCTATGGCCGAAATACAATTTAGCGGATGGTTACTGAATAGAGTTGTTAGTTTAGTATCAATCTGGCCCCACTTTTTTTTATGCACCACTCGCCATAATTTCTACTTATGAAGCTCATCCCAGGGACTTTTTCAAAGAAGTGAAAACTCCCATAAACTTCAGGACTAAAGGCCGAAACGACACCAAAAGTCCTGGCACCAACGTTGCTTTATGTAAAGACAACCCGCCCGACCCCCCGCAATCGCGGAGACCTAAGAGTCGGCACTATCCTACCATCAATCCTATCCAGATGAAGGGGGCAACAAGCCTCCCCTTCAGCCTTTGTGGCTCATCGAAAACGAATACGGCACCAACGTTATTAACAGAGGATCCGGTACCTAGCGCGATCGATAAGTCTTCGTCACTATCGATGTTTCATCAGCCATTCTAAGACTAAGGCTTGAAATTTCTAGGAAGTTTCTTCCAGCAATCCAAGTAGTCATTCTGCAACAAGCCTGGCTCAGACAAAGCCCACTTTGTAGGAGTAAAAACATGCCGGCTCTCCCACATAAAGGCCATGGTGTTGTCGAGTTTCATTGGCTTTAACTGACTCTCAGTTGCCTTTTTAAAAGCTTCAACATCGGGCCCATGCCCCGACATGGAATTGTGCAGACTTGAGGCTCCGGGCACGAAGCCTGTTTCTTTAGCATCATAGGTGCCGCAAATCATTCCCATATACTCACTCATCAAATTTCTATGGTAGTAGGGTGGACGAAACGTGTCTTCTGCCACCATCCAGCGCGGTGGAAAAATAGCGAAATCAAAATTGGCAAATCCGGGTTTCTCACTGGCGGATGTAAGCACCGTGAAAATCGACGGATCAGGGTGATCAAAACTTATAGTGCCGATAGTGTTAAACTTTCGAAGGTCATACTTGTACGGAAAGTAATTGCCATGCCAGGCAATGACATCAAGCGGATGCCCCGGCGTTTGAGTTTTAAAAATGCGATCCTGGTACTTCCAGAAGAGAGTGGCAGAGTCTGGCTCGTCAAAGTAGTGGGCGACAGGAGCCAAAAAATCTCTCGGACTGGCTAGTCCGTTCGACCCTATAGGACCTAGCTCGGGCAAGCGAAAGGGTGAACCGCAGTTTTCAAGCACATATCCGGCGCAGGAACTACCCGATGCGTCGCTCGAGCGTACTTGAAACTTTACTCCTCTAGGGATAACGGCAAATTCAAGAGGCTCCACCACTAAAATGCCAAACTCGGTAAGGATCTCAAGCTCTCCTTGATAAGGAATAATCATCCACTCGCCATCAGAGGATATCAAAAACTCGTTGAGAGAAGAATCATTGAAGTTGTAGAGAAAAACATGTCCACCCTGCTGGCCGCTGCCATTAGAAACTATGCATCTTAAGCTTTTTAGAAAGCTCGTAGAAGCGGTACCCCGTAGAGGATTCCACCGGTACTGCTCTGGTGAGGGCTTTGCCAGTTCAGCAAGAGAATCAGTAAGGAGGGTAGGCTCTTCAACAAAACTCGAATGTCCTACGGTGGGTTTAATTCTGTAAAGCCAAGATCTCAAATTAAGTTCTCGCGGAGCGGTGAAGCTACTACCGCTGAGCTGCTCAGCATAAAGCCCGAACTTGGGTCTCTGTGGGGAATTACCTCGCTCCGGAAGCGCTCCTGGTAAGGCTTCTGAGCAATGATAGTTAGGAAATCCAGAAAGATACTTTGGTTGTTTGCGGCTCATAAATCTCCTATATCTCAAAATGAGATCGGCGGCCACTCACCCTGCGGCCGGTAGACTTTCTTGGCAGCGCCTTTGTGAGGTGAGCTGTTTCTTTTGTGACTGTAGCAATGGGCCAAAAGCCTGTATAGGCTATCGACAATATTTTAAAGAGTTAGCCTTGTTCAGTTTTAATCCGATCCTTTAAGTATGCGTCAAATCACTCATTTAGTAGTATTCCGCTTTCGGATCGTGACCCTGTTTTTAGGGACTATTTGCACTTGTTCATTTGCCAGCCAGGCGTGGGCCGGAAACTTTAGGTACACTTCACCACCTTTGGGCCTTGAAATCGAAGATCATGTGCGAGTCCAAGAAGACCCACAGTTTGAGAGCTATTTAAAATCGCGTGCGCAAGAAGAAGTGACAAACGAAAAATACCGCAAGGCTGAAGTCAAAAAAAGGTACGAGCAATTGGAAGTCGAAGAGAATCAGCGGCGTGCTCAGGTCAAAAAGCGCAGGGAGCAACGAGTTCAAAGAAAGATCGCCTCTGTGAATCAGCACGATAGAGCCGAGCGCGTATGGCAGGCCAAGCATGAGCAGGCCGAAAAAGCCTACGCGATCAAGCGGCGAGAAGAAGCTGGTCAGGCTGAAGAGCTTAGAATGCGTCGACTCAAAGCCTACTCTCATTCGAAGCGCTAGTACGCGCGGGCCTGTTGAAAGAAATGCAACTCCGTGTATAGTTGGCAACATGCTAAACAAAGAGAGTATTCGCGATTACTTACTGTCCTTGCAAGATAACATTTGCCAAGCGCTAACAGACATCAACGAGGCAGGATTTCAAGAGGACCATTGGCAGCGCGACGGCGGCGGCGGTGGCAGAACCCGAGTTTTTAGTGACAACGGCAAACTTCTTGAAAAGGGTGGAGTTAACTTTTCAGAGGTTTTCGGAGAGTTTAGCCCTGAGTTCGCGAAGACCCTTCCCAAAGGCGAGGGCACCAGCTTCTATGCGACCGGAGTTTCTCTTGTGCTCCACCCCAAAAATCCTTATGTACCTACAGTTCATGCGAATTACCGGTATCTCGAACGCGGTGGCGTGGGTTGGTTCGGGGGTGGATGCGACTTAACTCCTTATTACCCTTTTCATGAAGACATAGTTCACTTTCATAAAACCTATAAAGACGCTCTCGACGATTTCGATCCAGTATTGTATCCAAAGTTTAAGAAAGCCTGCGATGAGTATTTTTATTTGCCACATCGCCTTGAAACTAGAGGTGTGGGCGGCATTTTCTTTGACTATGAAGAAGCCACAAACGAGATGTATTCTTTAGTACAAAAGCTCGGCAATCAGTTTGTACCATCTTACCTGCCCATCGCTTCCAAAAGACTCGAGCACTCATTTACCGAGAAAGAGAAAACCTTCCAAGAGATCCGGCGCGGGCGTTACGTGGAGTTCAATCTCATCTACGATCGCGGTACACTATTTGGCTTAAAGACCGGCGGAAGAATCGAGTCGATTCTGATGTCGCTTCCGAAGCATGCGCAGTGGCATTATAGTTACGAGCCAGAGCCCAATTCGGCTGAGGCTAGGCTCAAGGAATACCTCAAGCCCACGGACTGGCTCGCCAAACTTATCTAATTCAGTTCGGCTGAGAGCAGCAACTCGGACACTTGCTTTGCAAAAGCGCCGGGATTTTCTATCGAAGAACCCTCGCTAAGCAGCGCCTGATTTACCAGGAAGGCGCCCCATTGGATTTGCTTTTCCTTAGACGCTTTTGAAAGTTTATCAATTAAAGGATGTTCAGGGTTAATCTCCAAAATGCGCTTTGGTTTTTGATTCTGACCAAGCCCCATAGTTGACATCATTTTCTCTAATCGGGCTGAGGGGTCATAAGCTCCAGAAACTAAGCAAACTGCAGAGTCTTTCATTCGCTCTGATAGTTGCACTTCACGGACGCCCTCTTTGAGAGATTCATTAAGATTAGTAAGCAACTCCTTATATTTTTCATCCCATATCGACTTTAGCTTTTCTCTTTCAGACTTCTGCTCGGTTGTGAGCAAATCAACACCCTCTTTAGTGATCGCCTGAAGACGTTTACCTTCGTATTCCCCAATGAGATCAACGATCCAATCATCAATTGTATCAATGAAATAAATGACTTCAATGCCGTTGGCCATGGCCTGCTCCACATGGGGGCTAGACTTCATAGTCGCAAGATTATCGCCTGTAATGTAGAAGATGCTTGTTTGATCTTCTTTCATGCGAGAAATATAGTCCTTTAAGCTTGATGGATTCTCACTGGTTGAAGAATTAAACAACATAAGATCTAAGAGAGCCGATTTGTGGTCGGCATCAACGGCGATACCTTCTTTGAGGGTAGTTCCAAATTCCTTCCAGAATGCCAGATAGTTCTCAGGTTCTTTGTTTTTCATTTCAGACAGCGTTTTTAAAATCTTTGAAACCAGAGACTTTTTAATCTGAACCACTTGACGATCTTGTTGCAGCATTTCTCTAGAAACGTTGAGAGACAAATCACTACTGTCAACTACGCCTTTAACAAATCGCAGGTACTCAGGCAGAATGCTTTCGCAGTCGCCCATAATGAACACACGTTTAGCATAGAGGCTGAGCCCCCATTTCGTGTCTCGATAGTTGAAATTAAATGGACGCTTTGAGGGTATATAAAGAAGACTGGAAAACTCTAATGTACCTTCTGCGCGGAAGTGAACGGTTTTTAATGGGTCAGCCCATTCGTGTGTTAAGTGTTTGTAGAATTCGTTGTACTCGTCGGGTTTGATTTCAGACGGTGATCTCAACCAAAGTGCTTTTTGCGAATTGAGAGTTTGATCTTCAACAACTTCCTCAAATTCCCCTTCGATCACCTTGCCCTCAGAATCTTTTTTGGGGACTTCCGACTTACTCATCATTTTGATCGGGTAGGATATAAAATCAGAATACTTTTTAATGAGAGATTTAATTTGGTGTTCGTCGATGAAGTCGAGTTCGTTATCCTCTTCTTCAAACGTTTTTAACTTTAGTGAGATTGTCGTGCCAGGGCCTTCAGGGCGGGGAGCCTCAGAAACCGTGTACTCTCCAGCTCCACTAGACTTCCATACTGTGCCGCTGCTGGTGCCAGCTTTCTGTGTGTGAACAGTCACTTCATCCGCAACCATAAACGCGGAGTAAAAGCCTACTCCAAATTGACCAATGAGCTCGGGATTTGCTGAAAGATCCTTTTTAAGCTGCGCCCACTTTTTTGTCCCGCTATGAGCAATCGTCCCGAGGTACTCTTCAACCTCTTGGGTGGTCATACCAATTCCGTTATCTTTGATCTTAAGAATTCGGTGGGGCTCATCGATTTCGAGTCGCACAGCCAGTTCGTCTGAAGTCGCTACATTCCCATCAGAAAGTCCTTCGACACGCCTTTTATCGAGGGCATCGCTAGCATTTGAAATAAGCTCCCTTAAAAAAACTTCCTTTTTTGAATAAAGGGAATGGATCATTAGATCCAAGATTTCTTTAATTTCTGCCTGAAACGTCTTTACCTGAGTCGACATTGCCGCCTCTCCTTTGGTTTATTCTGATGGGTTACTATGAATTTCCGAGCTGGCGCTGGGGCTCGCTCGCTACCTTCCACCAAGTGATTAGTGTCAATATGGGTAGGTTCGTCCAGAAATCAAGTCTTTAGGGGCCCTTAAAGTTCAGTGATCCCCTAAAATTCTCGAAAACAAAGGTGTGAGCGAAGTCAGAAAATCCTCGATTGGTGCGCGAAAAAAGTTGATATGGGGCAGGGTAGCTACGATTCTCGCCGTTTCGACTTTAATGATGGCTATAGCTGCCAGCTATTGGGTGAGGCTTGGGTGGCTCCCAGGTGATATTTATATAAAAAAATGGGATGTCTCCTTTTACCTGCCGCTCACCTCGTCCGCCTTGGTGGGTTTAGTCATGACGGTCTTCTATCTCATATTAGTGCGAACCGTGTCTCAGTTTGGGTATTCGAGGTCAAGAGTAAAAGCTGAGTTCGCTAAAAACCGATAAGTCTAGTGAGCGGAAAAAATGAGGCCTCTTCGTGAGGTCAGATTTTTTCACAATTGGAGGTCTATATGTCTCGCGCCTGTACGTTGAACTCCGAGACTAAAGAATGTAAGGCTTTTTTAAGCTTTCTAATATTAACGCTAGCATTTGCTGTTAGCGGGTGTGGCGTTTTGACTGAGGAGCTCTCAAGTACGAGTACCGATGTTCTAAACCCTGTTTTTGATCCAGATGGCGACGGGGCTGATCCCACTCCGACCCCGACTCCTGAAGTTATAGAAAAAACCTATCTTGGCGTAGTTGGCAATACCGCCGATGGTGGATTTACACTCTTTGAGGTTAATACCTCTAATGGCTCACTCGAACAGAAAGCTGAGGATACAGCGGTTGGCGCTTATGCCAATTACGTAGTTGCCTCTCCGGATGGGAAAAACGTTTACACTTCCAACATGACCGGAAGCGTGACTAAGATCGATGTTAATGCCGAGACAGGAGCTACAAGTAAGTCATCAGTAACGGTTGGATCATCTAACAGAACGATGTCGGTACATCCGAGCGGTAAGTTTGTTTTTGTTGGAGAATCTTTAAACCCCACAAGTAAGATACATGCTTTGTCGCGCGATCTCTCGTCTGGGGATTTGGCGCCGGTTGGAACTATCAACACCTATGTGCGTCTAAGGGGCCGAATGTCTTTCGGACTTGATGGAGGGGTGCTATTCGCTCCCAATTGGCAATCACCGAGTATTTCTCAGCTTGCCGTCTCCTTGACTACTGGGGTGCTTACTGGGCTAACTCCCGATGCGGTACCCACAGGTGAATCACGCACGTTAGACACGGTTGTTTCGCCAGATGGCAAACACCTCTACACACCAAATGACTGGAATAATCGAATTCGAGGGTTTGATATCGATCCAACCACTGGGGCTTTAGCCGCTATGGTTACACCGTCATTTACTATGACGGGACTGGCTGCGATAATTTCAATGGCTATGACTCCTAATGGCAAATGTATATTTGGCGGGGGCTGGGGGAGTGGGAAAGTATTTGCAGCATCGAGAAATGCAACAACAGGAGAGCTCACTTACTTAGATGTGACAACCTACGAAACGGCGATATCGCAAACAGAGATCGATTCGTCAGGAAAGTTTATGTATGTTTCAAGGTATGCATCTACTAACAATCTTTATGGGTTTGCGATTGACCAAGAAGCTTGCACCTACACTCTACTCGATGGGTTTCCGAAAACAATCGCCTACGGTGCGCTGAACTCATTAATCATTTTTAATGCCAGTTACGAAGAACAAGCTGAGTAAATTTTATGGCGGCGAAAGCTGCTCAGGATTAACTCATATGTAACAACGCCGCCCACTTTCCTATCACTTGAGCTAGGCACTTAAAGCAGCGAGGGAAATTTAATAAGGTCCCGGGCGATATTCTTCTGATGAGCCTCTATCGTGCCGCCACCTATCTCAAGAAGCTTAGCATCTCTCCAAAGACGCTCAACAACGTACTCGCCTACGTACCCATATCCTCCGAGAACTTGTATTGCGCGGTCGGCAATCGCTTTAGAGCCTTTTGAGGCGATCAACTTCACCCCGTCTGAATCGAGCCTGTTTCCGGAATCGGTAAGATCCATCATTCGAGCCGTTTCGTAAACGTAGGCTTTCATCGCGCGGTACTCGGCGAAACTCTCTGCAATATATGATTGAATTTGCCCAAACTGGTTTAGTCGCTGCCCAAAAGCCATTCGTTCGTTCGCATATTTATTCATAATCTCGACACATCGGCGAGCAATCCCAACCCCCATAGCGGCGAGCGTGACTCTTTCAATCTCAAGGTTCTTCATCATGTGGCCGAGCGAATCACCCTCTTGGCCGATAAGGTGCGAGGAAGGCACTTTGCAGCTTTCAAAAACAAGTTCTGCTGTATTAGAGGCGCGCATTCCTAACTTGTCTTTTATCTTTTGTCCTACTGAGAAACCGGGGAAGCCTCTTTCAACTATAAAAGTTGAAAGCAATGGCCTACCATCGATCTCGCCAGTTTTTGCATACACCCAAACGAGATCGCAGGGAGTTCGGCTTTCATCAATAGTGCCGTTGGTAATCCACATTTTTCTGCCTTGCAGAATATAGTGATCGCCTTCTTTTTTTGCTGTCGTTTCCATCGCCAAGACATCAGTTCCAACGGCGGGCTCCGACATTGCCATCGCTCCGACATGCTCTCCGGAGCAAAGCCGAGGTAAGAACTTCTGTTTTTGCTCCTCTGAGCCATTGAAGCTCAAATTGTTTACAAAAAGCATCGAGTGAGCTAGGTAGGCCAAGCAAAAACCTGGATCCGCTGCCGACAGTTCTTCATGGGCTATGACAGCTGCGAGTGCGTCCATTCCTGAACCGCCGTGGTTCGGGTCAGCCGTGATCCCCAGAAGTCCAAGTTCTCCAAGTTTTCTAAACAGATCCAAATTGAATATTTCTTTAGAGTCGTACTCCTGAGCCTGTGGTTCCACCTCGGCCTGCACAAAACTACGAACGGTTTCTCTGAGCATTTTGTGCTCATCGGTGGGATTGTAAAGATCCATTTCTTTGTATTGAGTATCCATCTAAGCTCCTGGTAGAAAACATTGCTCTGACGCTACAGCTATTTCACTCGCGAACCGCCACTCAAAACAAACCCTGAATATCTCGATTTATTAAAAATCTAAACCAAAACTGTCCGCGGGTGGCAGCTCGACAGTAATTCTAGGAAAGTTCTGCCTTTGCAATGGTCTGTAGTTGCATATTACTCGTTCCTTCGTAAATCTGTCCGATCTTTGAATCGCGAAAAAACTTTTCAACGGGGTATTCTTTTGTGAATCCGTTTCCGCCGAACAAATCCACCGCCATAGAACAAATTTTCTCTGAGGCCTTTGAAGAGAAGTACTTTGCCATAGCGGCTTCTTGCAAAAAGGGTTTACCGGCATCTTTCAGCCTGGCCGCATTGTAAACAAGAAGTCTCGCTGCTTCTAGCTGAGTGCGCATTTCAGCAAGCTGGAACTGAACGGCTTGAAAGCTTGCTAGGGGGTTGCCAAACTGTTCTCGAGTTTTTATGTAGCCTTTCGCTGCTTCATAAGCACCTTGAGCTATGCCAATCATCTGCGCGCCTATACCGATTCTTCCTTCGTTAAGTGTCTCTATTGCTACCTTATAACCCTTGCCGACTTCTCCCAGTATGTTTTCTTGTGGTATTTCGCAGTTTTCAAAAAGTAGTTCGCAAGTTGAGCTAGCTCTAATTCCGAGTTTATCTTCTTTTTTTCCGATCTTGAAGCCTGCTGACCCTCTCTCTACGATGAAAGCCGTGATGCCTTTATAACCCTGGCTAGGGTCAACGTTAGCAAAAGCAATAAAAACATCTGCTTCATTGGCATTTGTGATCCAGAGCTTGTGTCCATTAAGCACATAGCCATCGTTTTTTTTGTCAGCCTTAAGCTTAAGCGCGAAGGCATCTGACCCGCTAACACTTTCACTGAGTGCGTAAGCGCCTATACACTCACTCGCCAGTCTGGGGAGATATTTTTTCTTTTGTTCAGAATTCGCCCATTTTAAAAACGCATTTGTCACAAGAGTATTCTGTACATCGACCAATACGCTTACAGAGCCGTCGACACGTCCTATTTCTTCAACCGCGAGGCAGGCGTTGAAGAATGTGCTGCCTGCTCCGCCAAATTCTTCTGGGGTTTCAATGCCCATCAATCCAATCTCAAAGAGCTTTTTTATGAGGCCCTTGTCCATTTGAGCTTCGTGATCCATTTGAGAGACTAGAGGCCGAATTTCGCCTTCGGCAAACTGCCTCACAGCATCGCGGAAGTCCGCTTCGTCGCTAGATAGTAGTGATGTAGCTTGTGGATTCATGTATGCGCCCCCTGATGACCGTGTTCTTCGCTGATGCAAGGTAAATGCCGATGCTACAGCGAACCTATGAGATGATGCTCGACAAGAATGCTTAGAATTAGTTGAAAAATCAAGTGATTAGGGCGTGAGCTCATCAATGAGCTCTATCTGGACTCTTTGCTGACACTCCGTGCACAGATCTATCAGCGGAAATTGAGGCGGTGACTCGGCAATCACAAATGGCTTGTCGCAACTAGGACATGTTCCGAGACCACCCCTGACCTTTGCCGCTTGCCGATAAGAAAAAATGCCAACAATAATTGTAGTAAGCAATCCAAGCGGCACCAGAAGAAAGTGAAGAATTGGAACAAAGGCAAATCCGGCAGTAGCAAGAAGGATAATTCCCGCTGCTTTAGCACTGCGCTTCAGGCGTTCGCCTTCGTCGTAAGTAAGGATTTCGACCTCACCTCTGGTAAGCTTGTCTTCGTACTTAAGATTTACTAATTTGGTCTTGGCATTCATATCGGTAAGCTAGCAAGAAATTTTGCTTAAGCAAACCCTTACCCGCTAGGAGATTTTGAGAGGAATGTCCTCTTTGAAGGCCATTTTCTGCATTCTCTCCAATACTCCGTTTTTCTCAAGGAGCTCCATGCTTTTGTGGCCCACGTAAATTCGTGGAACAAAGTTTCTGTATTGGCTTAAGATTCTTACAACACTATTCGAAACTTCAACGAGAAGTTTGGGCTCCCCATGCCTCGTCAAAATTTTAACTGGGTCTCTTAGGAGTAAAGGATGCATGTTCTTACTCTCTTTAGCTTCCTTTGTGACAGAAGTGTGATCTTTGGTAAACTGAACATCTCGATTTGGTATGTCAAAGATCATCCAAGCATTCGGGTCAAGTTTCATAAGCTCTGCCGACAACCACTCACTAGCGCGCTGAATTTCTTTTATCACTTGGGCCTTGTGCTCGGTGCTTTGTAAAAGAGTCGGTTCGACCGGAGCAATTTTAATTTGTTTGGGTGCAATGCGCATCGCGAGCATTTCGCAAAGTTCACGAATGACGGGATGACTCTTTTCTTGCGCAAGGTATTCATGAACCTTTGCCATAAAATAGCTGTCATTAAATGTAAAGTACTTGGACGGCTTTTGAGTAATGTCTTGAGTGAGCTCATCGAACGAAAAAGCCTGTCCCATCTCTAAAAAATACTCTGCGATTTTAGCTGCTATGAGGTCAAACTTGTATCCGGTGCTGTCTTCTATAATTTGCGAATACCAAAAAAACCGAGAAATCAAAAAATATTCCGCAACGTTGAGACCTGATTCGTGTACGCAAAGTATTTTCTGGCCGTTGTAATCAACGGCTACCAAACTTTTTAAAAGCTGATCTAAGTCGTATACTCCGTATTTGACCCCCGTGTGGTGAGCGTCACGCAAAAGATAATCCATACGGTCGGCGTCGATGTCCGAGTGTAGAAGTTGGTTAGCTAACACCAGCGGAGAGTTGCCGCCGATCGTCTCGGACAAATCTCTAGGATCTATGCCGCCTTCACGCAAGATAGGAGTAATCCCCCCCGGAAAGTCAGTGTTTTGTATGATGTGACTTCCGAGGCGCTCGTGGTTTGCCATTGGAAGCTGAAAACCATGGTCTCTCTGACGCTTCCAGTGGTTAATGTAGGCAAGTTCAATCGTGTGAGAGAATGGAAAGGTGCCAATGTCATGTAACAATGCTGCGAGCCGCATCTTTCGATGAAACTCAGTTTGAGGGTCACGCACTTTAGGATTGAAAAGCTTCTCATCGGAGACAGCAAGACCAATAGCCTTGAGGACACGATCCATTACATGGAGCACGCCAAGGGCATGAGAAAACCTTGTATGAGTGGCCCCTGGAAAGAGGTAAAATGTGAATCCGAGTTGTTTAATCCATCGGAGGCGCTGGTAGTACGCTGTCTCGACGATTTCATCTTCGGTTTTGGTGAGAGAGATTGTTCCATGAATGTTGTCGGATATCATTTTCTTAAAAATCGCCATCACTCTAAGAATAGCGAATTTTTTATGACTTGATGATTTCTTTAAAGTAATCGGGACTGGCCGATGGTCTAGCCTTGTGAAAACTGATTCATACTAACGAGGTACCTTGAGCCTCATTTTTGCGATATGCGAAGCTTTTGACCGGCTGAGAGGGGATCGAGTTCCCCCGAACGGATTTTCTCTGAGAGAAGAGAAATTTCCGCAGAGTGGGCCGTTAGCCAAACTTCGTAGTTAGCCCGCAGCTCAGCCTCGAACCAACTCACCAACTGATTTTGGCGTCGCTTCTGAAAGGCGCTCCCTAACAGTTGCCTATCAACGAAGGTCTTTATTGCATCAAAAAACTCATGCCATCCAAAAT
This sequence comes from Bdellovibrionales bacterium CG10_big_fil_rev_8_21_14_0_10_45_34, assembly GCA_002778785.1. GTDB lineage: Bacteria > Bdellovibrionota > Bdellovibrionia > Bdellovibrionales > 1-14-0-10-45-34 > 1-14-0-10-45-34. Next base: position 31,384 of record PEZS01000001.1, read on the forward strand.
CAGAAATAGAGCTTAATGGTATTACGCTTGGAGCGCTTTCGTCGCTTGCGAATAAAATTGAAAATGCCTGAGAGAGCATCTTTGCGGCACTTTGGGATTCTTTAACTTTGGAGCCATCAGCCTTGTTCACGACAACAAGGTCTGCAAACTCTAGGATTCCTCGCTTGATTCCTTGAAGGTCATCGCCAGCATTCGCGATGGTCAAAACAACAAAAACATCCACCATGTCGGCAACGGCATACTCACTTTGGCCGACTCCAACGGACTCAACGATGATTCGGTCAAATCCCGCGGCTTCGCACAATGCTATCGAAACTTGAGTGGATCGAGTCACGCCCCCCATGGCGCCTCTTGAGGGCGAGGGGCGAATGAAAGCTTCTTTTGCACGCGAGAGCTCTTGCATTCGAGTCTTATCGCCCAGAATGCTGCCACCTGAAACCGGACTTGAGGGATCAACAGCTAACACCGCTACCTTATGGCCTTGTGCTATTAGGCTTAGTCCGAATCGTTCGATAAAGGTGCTTTTTCCAGCGCCAGGGGGGCCGGTAATACCAATTCGTAGAGTTTCAATGTCCGGGTCGACTGCATCTATAGGGTTTTTTGTAGTCACTTCAGATGCAAGTGTTCGGGTTATAAGGTTCTTGTCTCGGTTCGTATCGGAGAGATTGATTTTCGACGGAAATGCTCTAATGCGCTCCTTCTTAGTCGTAGGGTCAGTTCCTTTTTGGGGCTTTCGTGATGAGGTAAATTGCTTAAGCTCATTGAGAAGTTTTTGAACAAAATCTCTGTCGGCCTTGAGAGAGCTTTCTGCCAAAGAAATTGCGCGCGCTAGATAAGCGGGATTGCCTTTCTTGATATTTTCTGCAAATTCTTTAAGGGCCAATTCTTTCAAGTTCTCTCTCGCAATTTGGTAGGCCCCCAAGTTTCGAAGAAAAACTAATCTGGAGACACATAGTTACTACTTTTTCAAAAGCAAACAGCTGCCTATTGAAGCTAGCACCTATAGAATTTCAGCATTTAGTAAAGCCATCAAGAACTATTGAATTTCTTATTGGACCCGCTAATGGGGAGTCACATGCAAAAAGTTCAATAGTAGCGTGTCAGTTTGACTCCAAACTGGGGGGCGAGATATTGGTGCGAGCTCTTGGAGGTTTTGTGAGTTTACTAAAAATGAGGACATTACTAACAATCGGTATGATCGGTGTGCTATCGGGCTGCCTTCAACTTAGGGAAGACAAAATAATTGTTAGAGCCAAACTTCCTGTTGACCATGAATATGCCGGTAACGGGCGGCTCTGTATGCGGGTTATCAATAACAATGAGTTTAAGTATGAAACCCTTAAACTGTGCCAAGACGAGATTGTAGTCAGTAACTCAAGCTTCTCATTTAATACGACTCTTGAAAGTCATATCCCAAGAGGTGTCGATCTTATCGAGGTAGCATCTGTCGATAAGATAAGGTTTTCTGTCGAAAGAAAGGCCGAGGGTTCCGACAAAGTGGAAGTGTTCAACTACCAAGGAATCCTTCAGCGCATCTCTAGGGATAATCAAGGAATCAAGGTAGATCTAGAGTTTGTGGCTGCAAACCGTCATAAAGTCGCACCGCTTGCGGACATTGAATACGGCTGCAACCTTTATTTTAACCGAAACTATCATTTAGATCACAATCCCGAAGTTGCAGTGCAAACCTGTGTTGCATGGAAGATTTCTCCAAGCGGAAGCAGTTTGTGCAGGGATCGAGTCGATAACAATAGACCTATCTCGAACGCTGTCGCCTTCAACAAGCAGATGGAATGCCTAGAAGACGTCGCGTTTGAACAAGGAACTTTAAAGTAGATTCTTCTCGATCTTGTCAACCAACTCTAGTGCGGCCTTGGTGATCATCGTACCCGGGCGGAAGATAGCTACTGCGCCGGCCCGAAACAGTGCCTCATCATCATCGGGTGGGATAACTCCGCCAACGACTATAAGAATATCAGCTCGACCTTGTTTAGTGAGCTCCTTCTTAAGGGATGGAACAAGTGTTAAATGTCCAGCGGCAAGTGAGCTCATACCGACCACATGAACGTCATTCTCGATAGCCTGCTTAGCCGTTTCTTCTGGGGTTTGAAACAACGGACCCACGTCAACATCAAAACCCATATCAGCAAACGCGGTCGCAATAACCTTTTGCCCACGGTCATGACCGTCCTGGCCAATCTTAGCCACCAAAATGCGGGGCGGCCTTCCGTGTTGGGTGTGAAAAGTTTTAACTCTCTGTATGACTTTACTGATGTCGCCTTGGTTTTGTTTCATCTCTTTACTGAACACTCCTGTAATCATTTGTGTCGGAGCTTTATGCCTTCCAAATACCTTTTCGAGCGCGTAGCTCATTTCGCCCAAAGTGGCTTTAGCCCGAGCGGCCACAACACATGCCTCCAATAAGTTTTGATTTGCGATTTTGGCTGCAACAGTCAGCTTATTTAAAGCAGCCTCCACTTCGCTCTCAGAGCGGGAGCTCTTGAGCTGCTTAAGTCTCTCAACCTGAAGGGTTCGAACTTTAGAATTGTCGACTTTTAATACTTCAACGTGTTCACTCAAAGGTTCTACAAAGCAATTCACGCCAACAACACTTTGCGCACCTGACTCGATCCAGGCCTGTGTACGGGCAGCCGACTCTTCGATGCGCATTTTAGGTATACCTGCCTCGATGGCTTTAGCCATTCCGCCAAGTTCCTCAACTTCTTTAATGTGGACCATCGCTTTTTCAAATAGTTCTTGAGTGAGTGTCTCCACAAAGTGGCTACCCCCCCAAGGATCAACAGTTTTCGTCGCGTCGGTGGACGAAGCGATGTATTTTTGTGTGTTCCTTGCAATCTCGGCACTCATTTCAGTAGGGAGCGCAAGAGCTTCGTCAAAAGAATTTGTGTGTAAGCTTTGCGTGTGACCGTGAACGGCGGCCATCGCCTCAATCGTTGTTCGCGTCACATTGTTGTACACATCTTTAGCCGTCAAACTCCAACCAGAGGTTTGGCAGTGCGCCCGTAGCGAAGTTGCCTTCTCACTTTTTGGCGAAAATTGCTTGAGCATATGGGCCCAAAGCTTTCTTCCGGCACGCAGTTTCGCAACTTCTACGAAATAGTTCATGCCGATAGCCCAAAAAAACGACAGTCTCGGCCCCAACTGATCGATCGAAAGACCTTTTTGAATCCCTGCACGCACGTATTCTAGCCCATCGCAAATCGTGTAGGCCAGTTCAAGATCAGCGGAAGCTCCGGCTTCGTGCATGTGATAGCCTGAAATACTAATCGAGTTGAACTTGGGCATTTCCTTTGCGGTGTATTCAAAAATATCGGCGACAATTCTCATCGACTCAGCCGGCGGATAAATATAGGTGTTTCGAACCATAAACTCTTTAAGAATATCATTTTGAATGGTTCCTGTGAGCTTCGAGCGAGGCACACCTTGTTCTTCGGCGGCAACAATATAAAGAGCCATAATCGGAAGTACAGCCCCGTTCATCGTCATAGATACGCTCATCTTATCAAGCGGGATCTGATCAAAAAGAATTTTCATATCCGAGATCGAATCTATGGCTACTCCAGCCATTCCTACGTCTCCTGTAACGCGTGGATGGTCGGAGTCGTATCCGCGATGAGTGGCCAAATCAAAAGCAATCGAAAGACCCATCTGACCCTTCGACAAATTATCGCGGTAAAAACGATTGCTCTCTTCAGCCGTAGAAAAACCTGCGTACTGCCGAATTGTCCAAGGCCGAGTAAGATACATAGTTGGGTAGGGGCCCCTAGTGAACGGACTGACACCGGGAAGGTCTTCGCTCTCTTCGACCGAAAAGTCTTTATAGCCCAGCTTAAAATCAATTCCCTCACGGGCAGTCATAAAGACGAAGTCTTGATCCAGTTTGGGCATCAAAGTATTTCGTAGTGCCTTGATGGATTTTTCTTCCCACTTAAGATCGGTTGGACTCGAGTTACCTTTCGCTTTTCGCAAGCTGAGGTCGTCACAGGTTTGATCCAGATTTTTAAGAGCCATCTTTGCAAGAGTGTGGGTGGCAGCTTCTATCCAGTAAGCGCCTCGCGCGGCATCTGAAGTTTTGCCGAAGTGGCATTCTTCAAGCAGAATCCAGTGCGTGAGATCAGCGATGCGAAGGGCATCTTCAAATCTAGCATCGGACTTTTCAAAAATCGGATGAATCACCATGGCATCGCAGCCGCCAAGAACTGCTGTTGCTGCCCGCTGGGTCGACTGTATCAAAGAGTTCCATCCGCGGAGCCCATCAGTTTGTTTGGAGGTTATCTTTGCAATCAAACAAAAATTTGATTTGCCGCCAGCGGCCAAATTCAAAAGTGCTCTGAGGGCTCTGAGCTTTGCGATCTCTAAAAAGGTTAAATCACCAACGCCAATCTCAATACCAACATAGGAGGATTGATCTGCACTCACAAAGTGGGCCAGCCCGTAGGCGATTTGATTCTCTGGGGTGAGATCATCCGGAATAGAAATAGAATTTGCGGGAATTGTTCGTGTTTCTTTAAACCGCTCGATCGAAGGGGCGCTGTCTGAAGCAAAAGGTATTCTTATCCAGTCGTAGCGCCCCTCAAAGTAGCGAGCCGGACAAGTCAGCGGAAAAATATCGAAAAACTCGCTGCTGTTTTGTTGAAAGTAGACGCTAGAGAGGCCGATTAGGGGCGCTGGCTGATATTTCAGCAAGTCATCGAGTTTCACTCCCTTTGTACCTTCGCGCACCTGCTCGAGCCAAAACTCGAAATTCTTGGATTTCATAGGTTGACAGTAGAGGACAAAACCCCGGTTTTTTCAAGAAGATGCGAGGTTTCGTTTCAAGAAAGACCAGAAATTTGGTAGTCATGGTTAACCAAGGCGTGAAGCCTATTTCTACTACACGATTTTTTTACACGTGAATCTGGAGCGTAAATGGACATTCTTGAGATTGCGGTTAAGATTTTATTCTTCTTTGTGCCTTTTTTATTTGCTTTGTCTTTTCATGAGTTTGCGCACGGATGGGTGGCCAAGCGTATGGGAGACAACACGGCAGAGATGATGGGCCGCCTCAATTTAAACCCACTCTCGCATGCAGATCCGCTAGGTACATTCGTGCTACCGCTCTCAGCGCTTTTGATCTCTGCAACGACAGGAGCTGCACCGTTCTTTTTTGGTTGGGCCAAACCTGTGCCAGTCAACTCTCGTAACTTAACAAAACCTAAGCACCAGATGTTTTGGATTGCTTTAGCCGGTCCGCTGTCGAATATTTTTCTCGCTTTCGTGGGCGCATTCGTTTACCAGCTTTTCGTACTTAAGCTCAATCATGTCTCGTATGCCGGTGGTGTGATGGAGCTGACCAGCTTCTTCATCATCATTAACTTATTCTTAGCAGTGTTCAATTTGCTTCCGCTACATCCACTCGACGGCGGAAAGATCATTTCACGCTTTCTTTCTGTGGAGCTAGATCGCAAGCTCGAGCATTTAAGCCAATACTCCTTTTTAATATTTATGGGACTCATTCTCTTTGGCGCTTTTGCTTATTTGGCGATTCCTGTTTATTACGTTCGAAACGTCTTTCTGTGGGTTTGGGCAAATTTGATTGGATTGGTATGACAGAGCAAAAGTCAGAAAAAAAGCCAGCGATGAAACGGGTCATGAGCGGTATGCGAACAACGGGTTCGCTACATATTGGTAATTATTTTGGGTCTTTGATTAATTACGTAAAACTTCAGAACGAAGGGTACGAATGTTTTTTCGGAGCAATGGATTGGCACGCACTCACAACGTCCTACCGTGATTCTGAAAGTGTGGGTAATTATACCCGTGACATCATCGCCGACTGGCTTGCATGGGGAGTCGATCCAGAAAAATCTGTTGTTTATATACAAAGCAAACTTCCGGAGCTTTTGGAACTCACGATGGTATTTGCCAATCTCACACCGATGGGTTGGCTTGAGCGAGTCACAACCTGGAAAGACGCTATCGAAGAAATGAAATCCACCGACACCCACAATTTGGGACGATTTATGTACCCGGTTCTTCAGGCGGCGGACATAGCCATCTTTAATGGTGAAGCCGTGCCGGTGGGTAAAGATCAAGTGCCTCACCTTGAGCTCAGCCGAGACATCATTCAAAGATTCAATAGAATCTACGGGGTGACCCTCAAAGAGCCGCAGCCTCTCTTAACAGAAAATCCGCTTGTGCCTGGTACGGACGGTCGAAAGATGAGCAAGTCCTACGGCAATATCATACCGCTAACGGAAGAGGCAAAGTCTTCGGAAAAGCGGATCAAGAAAATGCAAACGGATCCAGCCAGGGTGCGGCGTGAAGACCCAGGGGAGCCTACAAAGTGCCCTGTGTACTATATCCACAAACTCTACTCGAGCGACGACGATTTGGCTTGGGTTGAAAAGGGCTGCCGTTCGGCCGGAATCGGCTGCGGGGACTGTAAGGGGCGTCTGATCGAGAACCGCGAAAAAGTCATGAGTGGGCCCCGTCAAAGAAAGAATGAACTCTTGAACAACAAGCAAGAACTTGATTCAATCTTGTCCAGGGGTTGCGATCGGGCCCGCGCGGAGGCGGCAAAAACAATGGCCTCAGTGCGTAAAGCCATGAAATGGTCGGGAGGAAGTTTTTCGTGAGTGTTCACGTTTCGTTGGACCAGTTTGAAGGTCCATTGGGTTTACTTCTCTATTTGATTCGAAAAGATGAGTTGGATATTTATGATATTCCTATTCATCGAATTACAGAGCAGTATCTTGACCAGATCAAAAAAATCGTGGAGCTAGATCTTGAAGCTGCAGGCGATTTCGTTGCCATGGCGGCAACCTTGCTTCAAATCAAATCCCAGATGCTGGTGCCTTCTTACAACGAAGTGGGTGAGCCTATCGAAGTCGAAGACCCGCGCAAAACGCTGGTTCAGCGCCTTCTGGAATATCAAACGATACAAGAGGGAGCACGTTTGCTCTCCCAAAGGCCCTGGCTGGGGCGTGAGCAATGGGCTCGAGGAATTCGTGAGAATATCGACGCAAATTCTGATGAAATTGACCTCGATGATAAAGGCCTCTTTGCGCTCATTTCCTCTTTTCGCACTGTCATGCGAAAGATCAAAAAGAAAGTTCACAAAGTGGCAGCGAGTGGCCAGAGTGTGGCTTCACGAATTCTCGAACTAAAGCGATGGTTGGTTCCCGATAAGCGTGTGGAGCTGCACGAACTACTAGCGCAAGAAATGGAGTTTAACCGGAGTTCGCATGGCGTCGACAGCTCTTCTGCTTCTTCGGCTCAGCCAAAAGCCGTTTCAGAAAAACTATTGATTAGCTTTTTATCCGTTTTAGAACTCACAAAATTGGGCTTCTTAAGAATTTTTCAATCGGACGTCTACGGGCCTTTATGGCTAACTCCGATTAAAGAAATTTCGGATGATGTTGTAAATCGAGTTGAAGAATTCGACGCACAAGATCCTAATGCGACTGCCGAAAAGTGGGCCAGTCTCGCTGAGAATGAAGTTTTGAGTGAGGCAGCAGAAGCCGATGAAAATTCAAACTTGAATATAGGCCAAAGCGCGAACGTTAACTCTAGTGAATCTGGTTATGAAAATTTAGGTGTTGAAGGGAGTTTGAATTTAAAGAGAAGCCCACATACAGAGGCAAACGCAAACGCAGATGCACATGCAAATTTGATTCCAAATGAAGAAATGAATTCTTCTCACATATCCGATACCGAACTTGCTCTTGGCGCTGACAAGTCAGAGGAGTTCAATGACTTACAAAATGAAATGTCGCCGACTGCGGAGTATGCAACGGATGACGATATAATAGCTGCTGAAAAAGAATTGGGTTTAGATTCGTTCTAAAAAGACTTAAGACAACGGAGTGGATTTTGGCAAAAAACAATAAAAGCGGCAAAGTGAAAGCATTGAGCGAAAACGCCATAAAGGCTGCAATCGAATTTACGAGTGAAAGCGATAGTGCAAAAGACCGTGAGATTGACTATGAGATTGACTATCAGAATGACAGTGAAAATAGCACTGATACATCTGGTACAGACACAATAAGTATTGGTTCAATGAAGGCAAGCTTCGAAGAAGAAGATAAAAGGCACCAGTTGGCTGATGAATTCGACGAGATTGTTGAAGAAACTGAATCATTATCAGAAGAGTCCCAGCCTTCTGTAGCGGAGTTCTCATTAGAAGAAGAGTCTGAAATGGAAGACCCGGATTTTACCGGCTCTGAATTTGACGAACTTGAACTAAAGGCCACAGAGCTTGATAAAACTGAAAAAAACGATTCAGAAGAGTCAGCTTCTGAAGAACTACAAGAATCGGTAAATGTCTCAGGAACAGAACTCGAAGCGTTTGAGTCGGCGGAAATCGAAGAAACTGAATTTATAGAAGCCTCTCAAGTAAAGTCTATCTTAGAGAGCATATTGTTTAGCACAGACAAGCCTTTGAGTTTTGATCTTATCCATCAGGCGTTTAAAGGCTCAAACGTCACCCGTGCTGAGCTTCGCAGTGCTTTAGAATCTTACCAGATTGATCTTGCTGATAGTCAAAGGGGCGTGACTTTAGAGATTGTCGCCAACGGTTACCAGCTGAGGACAAAAATAGACAATCAAGAGTATCTCAAGAGAATGATCAAAGGGCGTCCGTTCAAAGTTTCAGGGCCAGCGTTAGAAGTGCTTTCGATTGTTGCCTACAAACAGCCGATCGTGAAGTCTGAGGTCGATCAGATTCGTGGAGTGGAGTCGGGCCATTTGCTTCGAGCCTTAATGGATCGCGGACTTATAAAATTTGGCGAACGCAGTGATTTGCCTGGTAAGCCAATGAACTATGAATCAACACGGAAGTTTCTAGAGATATTTGGGCTTAGGAATCTTAAAGAGCTTCCTAGTCTTTCAGATATTGAAAGTCTGATTCCAGAGGGCATAGACGAGGTCGAAGAAAAGCCAAAGCTTGCTGATCTGACTGACGATCTAAGTATGAAGGCAGGCGTCACTTACTCAGAGGGCGAACAGGAACTCGAGAGAATAACCGGTCAACTTACAGAAATTTCGGCAACGACTGAGTTTTTTGAACAAGAAAAGATTCGAGAAAAAGCGCGCAAAGACAAAGAGCGCGCCGAAGACGTTAAAGAATTGCTGGCGTTAGGTAGAGAAGTGCCATTTAAAGATGTTCGATGGCTTGAAAAATACGAACGGGAATTACTAGCTAACAGTGAACCCCCAATAGATGAATCCGGGATGAGTTCACCAGCGAGCGGCGAAGCCATAACTTCTTTGGAGTCAGAAGAAAGCCTCAGCTAAATCAATGATGTCTCTTTGACTCTTTCAGGGAGCTCTAGAGCCGCCCGTTCCCATTCCAAAAGCATGTCGTAGTCCTCAGGGCGCAGAATCGTTAGATCATCACCTGGATGTCTAGGCGTTAAGATCACTTCAATGCTGTGTCGCTTGAGTCCCTCAGCTGCAAGACTTGGCTTTTCACTGAGAGCGATGCTGTAGCGGTTTGTCTCTACATTCTTAAAGTATTCTGTAACTTTCGTTCGCAGTTGAATAACTGAATCGGCTCCGCCAAGGCAATGAAAGCTATATTTTATTTGAGCTGGCTTTTCTCTTGTACCGTAAACCGGAGATGAATAGCGAAAATGACGTAACCCCGAATCGAACAACCCCCTAATTTTCATAACTTACCCCCATCACTTGCATAGTTGGCCCATTGCCAACCTGTCAACTTTCAGACACGAACGACTGTTCGATGGGTTAAAGGTGTATAATTATTACAGTTCGCTTAATGCGTTAGAGAGGGCCGAGCGCCTCACACAGTCCATCGCAAATACGAAAGCTTTAACAGAGAGCCGTTTGCTGTAATCCACGCTCTCTTCACTGAGCGCTCTTAAAAACTTTCCGCAGTTGGCGTTAGATAGCAGCTGCACTCCAGCGCCGGCGTCAAAGGCGGGGATCTCGGTGAGCGGCTCACTCACCATCTTTTCGCGAATTTTAGCCAAGGTATCCGAAAACTCGGGTGTGCCTAATATTGCAGCCACCAGCGAGCTTGAAAAAAGGAAGGGTGCTATCTTTTGAGTATTATCAGGGGCCGCTAAATACTGAAATGCTGCGCTCAGTTTCGGCGACGCAGCTGTTTGCGTAGCAAGTCTGCCAAACATGGGAGCAGCGAAAGTAAGTCCGCGCGAAATCACGGAGATCGAGATTTTAGAGGCCCAAGTGAATGCGAGCCCCGAAATGCGAAAAATAGGAACCATTGCAGCTGTAGCGCTAAAACGACTCAGGAAAGACCATGCACGTATTTTGTGCTCAATTTCATTGCTGAGGGCGATGCCATTTTCTTTACTGCAATCAAGTACTCCCAACATGAGCATTCGATCTTCTTGCGCATTATGAACGTAGGGTAGGCCGAGCCGATTGCGAATCAGCAATTCAAACGATTCTTTTTCAAGAAATGTAGCGCCACCCCACGCCTTCATAGTTTGAGTGTACATCGACCAATAGAGGGTCAGCCTTTCTTTGGAAGTAGATTGGCATAGGTACTTGCCTACTAAATAGGCTTCGTGCATTTCTTTTTTACGCTGGTCGGCTCTCTTTGCGCGCCTTAGGCCCACAGCTTGCGCACATGCAAAGGCCTGCCTACGCGGAACAGCTGTCAAATACTGATTGAGAATGGTTTTGAAGGGCTCGCTCGTGGATACCGAATGCGTAGTTGACGAGATACTTTCTTCTCTAGAATTCTCAATCTGCAGGTTAGAAAGCCTCGTGTTTCTTTGCAAGTTGTGACGTTCGCGTGTATTTGCGCTTTCATAACCGCAGTACTTTTGTAGGTCGTGCTTTAATTCAAGTTGAAATGTTTTTGGGTCCTGTTTTAATTCAAGTGGAAACTGAGATTCCGCATGTACCGATTGTGCAAGTGGGAGTAGTAAAAAAAATAAAGGAACACTAAAAAGAGTTCCTTGAATTCGTTTGGCGTTGGGGTTTGAAGGCGACAAAGTCATATTTGGTGGTAAAGCTTATTAAGGCGCATTCATAAGTTGCATACTTTCATACATCTCAATAGTCTGCTCCATTTTCATTTCTATCTCTGCGATTTGCGCAAGTTTAGTTGCCATATCAGACCATTCGACATAGGCGTAGTAGGCAAACCCTGCAGAACTAATAATAAAAATAGTGCCCATATGTTCGGTCATGGCTCCCATGGCCGTCTTTGAAGTGCGCTTAACGTATTTCGCAAAAACGTCAACATATTTGGCCGCCGACAACAATGCTTCTCCTCCTGGGACGGTTCGGCCTACCTTCATCGCAAGTTTGGAGAATTTGAATTGAATGGTGTCAAAAACTCCCTTTGGCTTATATTTGGGGTTGTTGAGATTGTCATCAATGGCAAGGTCAACACCTTTCGATGCTCCATAGGTCTTTGCTAGCTCGAACATCGCCCGAGCACCCGTATATGCGGTACGTGCATTTACCCCTACGTAAGCTGCAGCCGTCCCAGTAAGCATCATCGAATGAAAAAGAAAATTCTGTCGAAGCTGTCGCACTGACTCGAGACTATTCCTTAACTCAAAAAAGACGTTTTGCTTTGTTGTCGAAGCTGGATCTAATTCATCTTCTTGACTCTCAAGAAAGTTTTTGGTTCTAGCGACGGTAGGTGAATCTACAATTGTGGCGTCAATGAGTCGAGGTTCTAAGGAGGACGAGTAAAAACTTCGCATCTCAGACTCGGCCTTACTAATTAGGTATTGTGCCTCTGACAACTTCACTTTGATGTTCTTCTTCGCTTCTTCTAAGGCTTCCCCAAAGGCGGGGTCATTAGCTTGCGCTCGAGTCACTTCAGATGTGACAAGCACAACTGGACTACCGTCGTCTTCAGAATCATGAACTTCCATTGCGTGCCCTAAAGTGGGTACTCCACCTGCCAACAAAGCAGCAAAAAAGTAGTTGATTGCCACCTCCCAATGAGGCCTGGCAAATGTGCTATCTGAAAGTGTATGCTTGAAGGACATTGAACTTCTCCTGTCTATTGAACTTGTGAAAAACGCCATCCAAAGTAATGCAGACATTGAACCAGTTTAAGCCCAATTTAGCGGGGACTACGCACTCGTCCGCTCATAATATTTTCAAAAAGTTTGCCTTTATTGCGCCTCCTGACCCAACACTTGACCGACTTGCCTCATGTTAAAGGGCACCGAGAGGTGGGGAGTTGTAAGGGTTAAGAATGACTTGGTTTCTAGGGGAAAGCCTCAGAACTTGTAGTCGCTTTAACTTGAGTCAACGAAGCTAAAACGGAACGTGATAGTCAGAGTGGCACCATCGGACTTGGTATTGACTTTGCTCTTATAGAGGCGGGGTGGGCAAGTTGGCCCTTGCACTATTTATAAGGGGGAATTCATGTCGTTCAATGGAGGAAAGCAAAAGGTAGGTTGCCAAGCAGTCGCTCAGGGGGGCGGCGGGGAAGCATTCATTAAGAATATAAAAGACACCTTTGCGTGGCTTTGTGCCGTTATGTCGTTACTTATGTTAGTTGCGGTAGCTGCAGACGCACAGTCACAAAGGGTCTTGAATATCGGAAAGGGCGAGCAGAGTACTGTGGCGAGGCTTCGTAATTCTAAAACGGTACCAATCTACGAAACTCAAACTTATACAACTACCTGCACAGATACAGTCCTAGCAGGTCATCGACAAGAATGTCAGGTCGTCAGGGAGCAATGTCGCACAGAAAATGTATGTCCAAACCGTAGGGGTGCCCAGTGTCGCCAAGAGAGAGTTTGTACGGGCGGACATCGCGAGTGTCGCTCCGTTCCCTACTACGAAACTGTTTACTACAGTTGCGAGCGAACACGCACAGTCGTCGTCGGCTATGAAACCGTTAAAGAGACGTCAACCGACATTGCCGTAAGAGTTGCGAGCGATTCTTCACGAGCATTGAGTGGTCAAGAGAAGTTGCTTATCGTGGTTGATGACGACGCTGAGCTGAAAGTTAAAGGTGAGGGGCTTGACGGGGCAAATCTTGTCGAGATCAAGCGTAACCTGAAGACTGACTACACTTCTTCTATCTCGAATATCATTTCAGGCGAGATTCTTGTTGATATCATTGATGCAGCACCACTGAAACAAAAAATGAATCTCTCAATGGGTCAGATCGAAAGACGAGGCGCAACTGTTTCATTTATCGTTAAGGATGATCTTGATCTATCAACTTTCAGGGTTCACTTAGAGTTTGAAGAGGATAAGTTTCTAGCAAACAAAGTGTTGTTTGATGGAATACTCAGCGAGCAACACCTAAAATTGCAAGCGACGGCAGGCGGAACACTCGTGAGCATCGATCTTAGCAAGCTAAGTCTTCGACACTCTCTTGATAGATCAAAGAGGCACAGAATTGAACTTCGACTCGAGCTTGATCGTGATGTAGCCGAGTACCTTAACTCCGAATCAGATGTAAAATCCATTAACGTCGAGAAAGTGATTAAGACCAAGCTGAACTAGTGGTGACCCCTTGGCCTTGATACCCAAGAGGCTTCCGTAAGGAAGCCTCTTTTTTTTGGTACCACATTAACCGGCATGTCAAACGCCCAGCGGAATTCGTATAAAAACTTTGTGATGGGGTAAATCGCCACTTTTTTGAAGCCTTGTCGAAATGATGGGTTAATCTGCCTCTATGTTGGAAGTAGAAGCAGAATCAGTTCGAGGTTTAGATTTAATCGGCTCAAACGAAAAGTTTATTAGAGTGGTAAGAATTGCCCAAAAGATAGCCCCAAGCCGAGCGAGCGTCATGCTCTCTGGCGAGAGCGGCTCTGGCAAAGATGTTTTGGCTCGCTACATTCACGAAATCAGCGACAGACGAGCCGGCCCTTTCGTGGCAATCAACTGCTCAGCGATTCCGAAAGACTTAATGGAGTCAGAACTTTTTGGGCACAGCAGAGGTGCATTTACAGGCGCTGTCGAAAAAAAGATGGGACAGTTCGAAGAGGTCTCGGGGGGAACGCTCTTTTTAGATGAAATCGCCGACTTGCACCCAAGCCTACAAGCAAAACTGTTAAGAGTGTTACAAGAAGGAAAGATCAAACGGGTAGGCGAGAACCAGTTTCGACCGATCAATATCAGACTTATATGCGCCACTCATAAAGATCTTAAAAAAGAGGTTTGTGAAGGTCGTTTTCGCGATGATTTGTTTTTTAGAATAAACGTTGTGCCAATTGAAATTCCGGCTCTGCGCGACAGAAAAGTTGATATAGTGCCCTTATCTGAACATTTTTTGAGAAAACATGTTCGGCTCAATCATTTAAAGGTACTTGGTTTTACCGAGTCTGCGCTGAAGGCACTCGTAGAATACAGTTGGCCAGGCAATATTAGAGAGCTTGAGAACCTGATTGAGAGGTCATGTCTTCTTTGTGAAAACGATTGGGTGACAGAAGAGGATTTGGGTATTGAGGCGAATCGCCTACATGGTTTTGATCGAACGGAGAATTTCTCAAAAGTGGGCTCTAATGGTGAGATCGCTCCTCTTGCAGAGATAGAAATGAATTACATCAATCACGTACTTGATCTCAACAACGGCTGCCGAGAGAAAACAGCTAGTCAGCTCGGGATTGACCGAAAAACTTTGTACCGACGGCTTTTAAGCTCGCATGCCACCCACTAGTTGCCGACTAATGCAATCAAAACAATTGAAGCTGGTTTGCGGTGTCGGGTTTGGCTTCTGACTTCTCAGAAAGTCGAACACCAATACCGATAAGTCGCACGGGTTTCTTTGCTCGATTATAGGCTGCAGCAACGAGATCTGAAAAGCTCGCGACTGTGGGCAAAGTTCTGTTGGCTCGTTCGAGAGTGGTTTGCGAAAAGTCATAAAACTTGATTTTGACAACATGGCCAGAAATGGCTTCAGTGGCATTTGCTTTAGTTAGTCTTTGCTTAAAGTTTTCATAAAGTTTTGGCAGTTGCTCCAGGCATTCTTCAATCGACTTTAGGTCTGTGAAGTAGGTATTCTCTACGCTCAATGATTTTCGCACGCTACTAGTTGAAACTGGGCGGTTATCTATACCTCGACTTAGTTCGTAGAGTCTTTGCTCCCCACCTGCCGAAGTGGGTACTAAGCTCGGTGAGCGAGCATTTTTGCAAGTCTGCACAATTCATAAGATTTAAGGAGTGCATTTTTTGAGTAGTGACTTTGCCCACACCAGGAATGCGCTCTACCTTAAGGCTGAGCATAAAGTCCGAAACCATATTTGGAGTAATCGTGAACTGACCGTTGGGCTTCTTCCAGTCGCTGGTTACTTTCGCCAAAAACTTATTCGGTGCAATCCCGGCTGAGGCTGTGAGTCGCAGTTCTTGAAAAATGCGCTTTCGAATTTCTAGAGCAGTTCTGCTAGCGATGCCTTCATTGCGTTCGCAATTGGTTAAATCAAGATAGGCTTCATCTAACGAAAGCGGTTCGATGAGGTCTGTATAGTCTTTGAAGATTTTTCGGATTTTGTAGCTTTCCGCTTTGTACTTATCAAAATTTACAGGCAATATAACAAGATTAGGGCACAGCTTAAGTGCCGTCTTTGTGGGCATTGCCGAACGCAGTCCAAACTTGCGCGCCTCATAGCTCGCGGTTGTAAGAACGCCTCGATTAAGGCCACCGACTGCAACGGGCTTTCCCTTTAGTTTAGGATTGTCTCTTACTTCAACGGCAGCAAAAAAACAGTTGCTTATATTGATGCTTTCAGTAGTTCTATCGCACTTTCTACCTCTTGGCCGACCTTAGATTTTGGATCAAGATACGGAACGATTGCCGAGACCTCCCTCGCGTAAATCCAAAATTCTTCGCCATAAGTCTTTTCAAGAAGTTTTTCTTCAACAGCCACTCTACGCATCACGATAGAGTTTAGGGCGACTGATGAACTGTCCCATCTGCGCCAGCTTCGTTGTCACTTGTGCCACCGGTCACAAAGATTTTGGCTGCATCGAAGGCAGAGCCAGAACCCCTTACGACAGCAATGCGGCCGCCTCCTCCGCCACCGCATTGACGGCCAGTTGAGGAAGACGTACGGCCATTGCCACCACGTGCATACAAACCATTGGAGCTTCCAACAATTGAGACGGTGCCTCCTGCATTGATATAAATGCTACCCCCGGCCCCACCGGCTCCGCAAAAGCTGACATGCTGCTCTCCATCTTGCCCATCTGCGGATATAGTCGAACTGGTGGTCATATTGAAATTGCCCGTGAGCTGTATCGATATTGCACCCCCACCATTTCCGCCTTCGTTTTCACTGACCGACCAGATCCAGGTGTCTGTTGCGCCACCGCCTGAGCCAAAAGTTATCGGAGCAGTGTTTGATCCGTATGTCGAACCGCCGTTAGCGCCGGCGAAGTTCCCTGCGCCCCCAGTTCCACCATGCCCACCGCCCCCGGCTGCTAAGTAGGTTCGATCGCTCGCGCCACCGCCAGTTCCTTCTCCCGAATATGAGGCATTAGTTGAGTTTCCTCCAACATGTCCTAGCCCTGAAGCCGAGACAAGAGAAGATACGCCCAAAGAAAGATTGGTAGCATTAATGGTTACGTTCCCCCAAACTCCGGAGTGATCCAAAATTGTCACGTCGCCGCCCATGCTGATTGTAAAGCGTGCTTCTGTATCTGAATTAAACAATCGACCTTGCCAGGCTGTTGCAGAGCCTATCACGAGATTACCAGTGCCTGAAACTGTATACCCATCAGGAATCCACTTAGCGTACTCAACATAGCAAGTTGTATTTAAAGTGCCCGAATCACAGATGCTATCAGCCGTAGCGTATTCGTAGCTTAATGTGCCTCTGCCGCCCGCGGTCCCGGCTGAGTATTTACCGGGAATTCGGCTAAAAGCTCCAGTATCCCCGGAAGGATTCCAGCCGTTTGTTAAGTAGATCTTTGTCGAAGGATCAATCCATATGCGTCCACCACCGCCTGCGCCACCGCCATTTGCACCTGGCTCGCCCTGTGCGCCCACAGCCTCCAATCTTGTAGAAAAAGTTGTGATAGCCAGAGTATCCGCTGTAAGTCTTAAAGTCCCGCCCGAGCCGCCGCCGACGGCGCCGCTATTGCCAGGGCTTCCGGTCGAATTTATATTGCCTGTTACAGACAATGTGTTAGCAGCCCGCAAGTCTAAGCGTCCGCCACCAGTTCCTGCTCCGTCGTAGCCACCTAAACCAGCGGTAGCACCGCCAGAGCCATAGTCGGTTGGGTTAGTAGCACTGCCATAAGTTGAGCCGCCATCGGAGCCAATTACGCGACCTCTACCGCCAGCACCGCCATAACCTCCGCCGCCGCCATTAAATGTACCGCTGTCTTCACCTCGAATACCTCCGCCAGGGCCAGCGCCAATACCCCTTGAAGTTCCGCCGTTCCAACCAGAGGCACCAGGGTATCCTACCCCATAGGAAGTAACTGTACCGGCTACCGTTATATTAGTAGCCGAAATCGGCCAAAAATTGCCGGTCATCGTTCCGCCGGCGTTCACCGTG
This sequence comes from Bdellovibrionales bacterium CG10_big_fil_rev_8_21_14_0_10_45_34, assembly GCA_002778785.1. Classification (GTDB taxonomy): domain Bacteria; phylum Bdellovibrionota; class Bdellovibrionia; order Bdellovibrionales; family 1-14-0-10-45-34; genus 1-14-0-10-45-34. The sequence goes on from PEZS01000001.1 coordinate 48,864, forward strand.
AGATTTCCCGTTAGGTTGAGTGAGACGTCTTTCAGTCGCTCGTAATTGATGATGTGGCCACCACTTGCAACGATTAGATTTCCTGACCCTGTAATATTGCTTCCTGCTGGGACATACTTTGTTGAGCTCACTGTACATGTAGTCGATAGATCACCAGAGTCGCAAAGCGCTGTACTCCAGTTGGCTACTGTATGCTCATAGATTCCGTCTTCGCCAGGGTCGTGACTTCCTGAAAGCCCCATTAAATAAACTCTTGTAGAACTGAGCAGCCTTGGCGACACCACCTTGATGTAACCCCCAGCTCCACCGCCAGAGCCTCTGTAAGATGGTGTTAAATTCATACCAGAGTTGCCTCCGCGAGCGACAAGTCTGATGTCGCCAGAAAAGGAACTTGCTTCGACATAAATACTTCCGCCCGAGCCGCCAGCACCATTTACATTACCATGTACGGCGCCGCTACCACCACAGACACCTGCGATGTGGCCAGCCGGAGAAGTACTGATCGTTCCCGATGCAACTAAGCGAATGCGTCCGCCTCCGCTTCCGCCGGCAGCATAGGTACCCGCGCCGCCCCCCCCCGAGCCGTAGGAGTTGGCAAGACTACTTGAGCCGTAGACAGCCGCCACGGTAGCACCGCTTTCAGACTCTCCGCCAAGCCCAGCATGACTTGCGCCCGAGCAGGCTGTTCCAGATCCTGCATTAAAGCAGGTGCCGCCCCCACTACCTTGCCCGGTTATGTTGGAGTTACCAGTACGGTGGCCCCCTAATCCCCCAAGTCCAGACGCATTGATACTAGCCGAACATGCTGCCACATCCGCCGGCGTTCCGGTAAAATTCATATTCACGGCTGTGATTTGCACGTTTGCGTTGATGCGACTTGCGCCATTGATGCTTAAATCACCTGTTAGAGCGATCGTAAAATCCTGCATGTTGTTAAGGTTTCTAAGCTGTCCGGTGTTTGTAATCGTCAGATTATTTGCGTTGATCGTTGCTCCGTTAGGAACATCTTGGACCGTCGTAACAGTACAAGTGGTGGTAAAGTCACCAGAGTCGCACGATATCGGCGTGATAATTATCGTTGCATCAGCAGTCAAAACACCAACTCCGCCAGATCCTGTTAAGTCCGGCTTTGTGGCCCTGATTACGATTGTTCCAATCGTGTCACTGCTGATCCCATTTCCTGAAAAGTCAGCTGTACCAGAGGACGCAGCTTCGGTCAGTGTGCCAGAGAGTGTTCCTGGTCCCGAGTGTTTACTAATGGCAATAGTAGCTGATGAGTCGACCCCTGTATCAACAACGTTACCAAAAGCATCTCTGACTTGCACAATCCCTTGGGGGTTGAAAGCTGTAGAAAACTTTGCATGTGTTGCTGGTGCAGTTGTAAAGACAAGTTGGTTAGCTGCTGCATGAGTGATCGTAAATCCATTAGAGGCTTGCGTCAGCGTACCAATGCCGCCCGACCCTGATAGATCTTGCTTAGTCGCCGTCATAACTTTTGCGCCAGCAGCGGTCATATCAAGTCCAGAGAAAGTTGCAATCCCGTCAGAAGCTGTAGCAACAGCAGTTCCGTTCAGTGATCCTGTCCCTGTTGTGATCGAAAGCGTGACTTGGGCTGTGCTATCCACACCGGATGTAATACGGTTACCATGAGCATCAACGATATGCACAAGTGGCTGCTGAGCAAAGTCCACACCAGCCACTGTAGATGTACTTGGCTGCTGAGCAAACAACAGACTTACAGCTGGGCCGTGAGTAAAGATAACCGAGCCACCAGATACAGCTATTGGAGTCGTTAGAGAAAGAGTTTTGCTCTCGGCTCGTGTAGAGGCCAAAGTACATGTGCTTACGCCAGAAGCATTTGAAACAGAGCAACCGCCATACGTGTTCGTACTTCCCGTATCGGTGGCACTAAATGTCGGCGTAACCCCTTGCAGTGGACACATAGAGGCATTCAAAAGTGTGACTGTTACAGTCGAAGTCGCTGTGCCGTTAGCTACAACGGGCGTCGTACCGGTAATTGTTGTATTGGCCGAAGCGGCAGTTGCATCTACGATAAAATCATAGAGGCCCCCCGAGGCAATAAGCGTTGATCCACTTGTTCGTTTTGCCTCTACGGAAAGCTTGTAGCTACCACTGGCAAGCGTGCATCCCGTCGGCGAAAAAGTTGTCGAAGTCGTGTTTTGTGTAGCACAAGCGACGGTCGTGCCATCGATCTGGTAGACAGTGACATCGTAGGAATCAGCATTTGATGAGGCTCCCCAAGCAAACGTGGGGCTAGATCCAGAAGTTAAACAAATATCACCAATCGAATCAGCTCCACCCGTTACGCCCGTGATAGAAAACACACCCATCGCTGTAGGGTCATAGTTAAAGTCATGTTGAACCACGCTTGAGACTCTGCCGGCCCTGTCATAGGCACGCACATATAAAGTGTGAGATCCTACGCTAAGACCACTTACCGTGTAGTCACTTCCATAGGGACAGGCAGTAAAAGCTCCAGAGTTGAGTCTGCACTCTGTGCGCTGAACACCACTGCCGGAGTCGGTCGCATTAAACCGAAAGGTAGCGGAGTGTCGACATTCACAACACTTCCAGGAGTTGATGTGAATGACACAACAGGAGCCGTGCGATCCAGCATAAAGTAAGGACGCTTGAGTGCGGACTTCGCTTTACCGCTTCTTCCTACTGCCTGTACTGTGATCCGTACAAGCGTGTCTTCCGGAATACCGCAGTTTTCCATCAAAAGAGAGAAATCCGTTACAGAAAGACTGCAGACAAGACTGTCTTCATCATCTGCTAATTTCACGCGAACAATGTATCTTGCAGCGTTTTCACTTTCTGACCACTCAATGGAGGGTTCTGTGTCTGCATAGACAATTTGATTTTCATCTTCGATTTCTTCGCCATGAAGCTTTTGAAGCTGAAACTCCGAAAGCGGAAGTTCCCCTGAAGACAGATCCTTCAAGCTTTCTTCAACAAATCCACAGGAAGAGAGTGTGCTCAATGTAAGAATTGCTAACAGACTCTTTACAACAACTAATGGCTGCAGAGAGAATTTGGACAAACTAATATGTGCTAGCTTTGGGGCACTCCAAGTCGCTATTTTAGAAGCCTTTTGTAGAAACGAATGCTTTAGAAGTCTCATTCTAAGAAGCTGTGCCCCCAGAAAATATCCCTGCGGCGTTATTGCAACTCGTTTTTCCCTAGTCATCTTGGTTTGTTTCTGAGTCTTCAACATACGTCCCACCTCAGTTTACCTTTTCGGTGGGTGAAGCGACTAACTTAAGACAAATGTGCCAGGCGTATTTTTAGGAGGCACCGCCCCCTCGTTAGCTAAGCAATTTCAATCCAGCCCCGACAAATTCAAGTCTAATCTCAAAAGGAATCTTCATTCGACTTATCTCGAGACAAATGGCCCCAAGGCAAAATAACTGGTCGAATCCTGGGGCCCCCCGATGCTTAACCGTGGCCGCCCATCAAGAAGGGCTCGTTGCGGGTGTCTTGCTGCTGAAGATCTTTAAACTCAGCAAAGTACTCCGAAACAACAATGCGAACGTCCTCGAGATGCGGAAATCTTACGAGCTGCCTTCGGAATTCACCCGGGTTCACTTTTGTTTCCTAACGGCTATTATGAGAAATCGAAGGAAATCTTAGCGGTCGAACGCAAATCAAAAACGCTCATGGATAAAAACTATCTACAGTTAAGTGAAGAGCCGAAGAGCCAGGGCCTGGGCAAATGGTGATCCCGGCATGACTTGAACATGCGACCCTCAGTTTAGGAAACTATAGCTCTGTCGAGCAAAGTGTGTGAATAAAAATTTGTAAGACATTGGAATGATTCATTTTCTAGTTCTGCAAATTGATCGATTTCGAATTTTCCAGAGTGACAGTCAGACGTATCTAAGTTGTTGAATCTACGTTGCGCCTACGTTCCATTACCAAACATTTTCCGGCAATTTCCCCGTCATTTGACATTCGAGTGGTCGACCCGACATTTTAGACTGAGGGTCGATCAGGGGCCCCCCTCTCCAAAAAAGATTTCCCGCATTTTTCCAATACTTATTTTAGGTAACTCGCCCCTTATCCGGGCCCTCCAAGACGAGCTTTAGTTGACCGCCGCACGCTTCAACAATTTTGCGTAGGGTTTGGATCTCATAGCGGTCGTACTCAGGGTTTTCATAACGACTAATTGCTGAGGCGGTGGTCCGCACACGTTTTGCGACCTGCACCTGAGTGAGATTGGATTGCAAACGAAGACGTTCCAATTGTTCACCAATAGAGAGTTTTTCGAATTCTTCCTCAAATCCTTTTCGAAATTTAGGATTCTTGAGTTTCTCTTCAAGCCATCCCTTCGTTTTTGCGGTTTTTCTCATCGGCTGCTCCTTTTTGAAAAATCTATTTTTATCTTTTCGGCCCGCACAATTTCGCCCATCGGTGTCTTGTCGCTTTTCTTTAAGAAGCCGTGGGTTAAAATCACACGCTTGCCGACGAAAAAGAAATACAGTACTCGTCCCTGATCGGCCTTGAATTCAAAACGCTGATCTGTTCCGGTTAAGTGTTTGAACTTCTGCTCATTGAAGATCTTGCCGACATCGCCCATCGTTTTAAAAAGGGCCGCAAATTTCAGTTGTGTATTTAATGGCTTAGACTCAAGCCAATCTTCCGCCGGAGCCGAGCCGTCTCCGCCAATAAAAAACTGGATGCTAAATATATTTCTATTTTAAGAATCGATCAGGAGTAGTAGAACTTGAATCCACAAAATCTTTCGCCTCAGTCTCTACGCTTTAGTCGTATTCTAAACTAAAGATTTTCTTTTTCCCCCTGACTCCAGATACGAGTTCGACTGAGCTTTTTGGAAGTCCAAAATGTTTCGATAGAAGCTCCCGAATTCTTTCGTTGGCTTTACCGTCAACCGGTGGCACATGCACACGCACAATATAGCTGCCGTCATTTTGTTTTTCTACAGATTCGACCTTTGAGTTCGTTTTAACGGAGACAGAAATCTTCATTCGTTACTATGCCTTCCTCACAAATTCAGATTTCAAATTGATTGATCCTACGCCATCAATTTTGCAGGCAATATTATGACCATCGTCAGCATCAGTAAGTCGGATGTTGCGGACTTTAGTTCCACCCTTCACTGAACTCGATGAGCCTTTAATCTTTAGATCTTTGATGACGATGACCGAATCGCCGTTGATGAGAACGTTACCGTTGGCATCTCGAACGGATTTATCCTCAACGCCTTCAGAAACGGCACTCGATTCCACTGCATCTTTGGCCCACTCATGTGAGCACTCGGGGCAAACCCAAAGGTTCCCATCCACATATACATTTGCAGAACTACATTTTGGACATTGATCCTGGACCATAGCGTCCTCTCATTTATAAAACTGGCCTCTGTGTGAAATCAGTTTTCGAAGGCAAATTCAACTAGGCATCCCGATTTCTTACTACACCAAAATTGTGTGAGCAAACTCCATCCTGAGACGATGTTGTGGGCTTCGATAGTGGCCCATCAGCGTGTCTTTTGTCAGTTAAGAAACATTCAACTTTGTACGCTGGAGCATTTGAGCTACCCCCGAAGTCCGCAAGCCAAACTTAATTGTCATTTGAAGAGAAAGGTCCTATAAATATAAGCTTATGTTCAGTCATCATTTTGATCAAGAGCCCGACACGAGGGTTACTCTGCATTGGTTTATGTTGAGTTTTAGCGGAGGCTGCATAAATGCGGGCGGCTTTCTTGCTACCGGCAAATTCGTCAGCCACGTGACCGGATTTGCTACGCTCTTTGGCGTCGACATTGCGAATTACCAGATAGAGGCAGCGTTGGGAATTGTCTCTGTCCCTCTCTTCTTTTTAATGGGGGCCTTTGTTGCTGGGCTATTGATTGATCGTCCCATCTCCCAGGGAAAAAAACCTCATTTCGACTGGGTCATGGGGCTGAGTGCCATCTGCCTTTTTCTCGCTGCCGGAGGTGGTGAGATGCTGCTATTCGGGAAGTTTACGGATGTGGTTGGGTTAAAACAGAACTATTCACTTTTGGTGCTCCTCTGCCTTGCAAGCGGTCTTCAAAACGGAGCGATTACTTCCTCCTCGGGTCGATCCGTAAGAACAACTCATTTGACAGGCCTTACTACTGATCTTGGACTCGGACTGGCTCGTACTCTCACTTTTGATCTGAAGAAAAATACGTTTCAGAAGGAAACACGGGCAAATTATCTACGGATCGGTTCAATCCTTTCGTTTGTCGCGGGCTCGGCATTTGGAGCATGGATATTTATAAAGGTTGAATACAAAGGATTCATTTTTTCCGCGCTGATCGCTGCCTACGCTGCTTGGCACGGCAGAAAAGCCAAGGTTGTCGCTCATGTTATACCTCCACCATAGGTGAGGGCTTCATTTTGAAGGCTGTCAGCATTTCAAGACTGAATCCACCGCGCTCAAGAACTAAACCCGGACCAGTGCATGTGTACCGAACTATTGTTTCAATATTTCGACTCTCCCACTATCAAGATCATAGTAGCCACTGACAATCAGAAGTTGTTTAGACTCCAGCCTCGCACGCAAAACGGGCCTTGAGTTCATCAGCTTGGTCCGAACTAGATCCACGTGAGCTCTGGAGACAAGATCAATTGGGTCTCCCTCTTTACCTTGCACGAGATCAATCGCAGGGGAGATTGCATCTACCAGAGTTCCGATGTGCCCCTCGTATTGATTGTGGACTGCAGCTTCTATGGCGCCACATCGTTCATGACCTAGAATAAAAATGAGAGAGACACCCAGATGAACCGCTGCGTATTCCATACTTGCAATAACTGCGTCATCGATAATATTTCCAGCTTCGCGAACTACGAAAAGATCGCCAATACCCTGATCAAAAATTATCTCCGGGGGAACCCGTGAGTCGGCGCATCCCAAAATTGCAGCAATTGGGTGCTGTTCGTTCGAAACCTCCCTCACACGACTTCGACTCTGATCCGGATGAATCAAGCGATCTTGGACATAGCGTTGATTGCCTTCGAAAAGCTTTCTCAGGGCCTGCTCTGACCCCAACGACAAAGCACGGGGCGCATTACCTAAAACTTGCGTTTCAGGTTTGAGCTCACCATGACCACAGCCAACGACAGCAAAACTGAGTATCAAAACATAAATAAAGCGCGGCACTAAAGGGCCCCTTCCGCTGTGGCTTGCAATTGACCGACAAAATTTCACTCTCCCCCTCGCAATTACTTCACTAAAGTAGGGTACTCTGTGTTTCATCAAACTTGTACGAAGTTTTCGTCCGGCCTGATTTATCAGAAGCCTGTATCTGAAGTGCAGTCATAACAATCGTGTTGAAAATGCTTTCCACAGAACTTGCGCGAGCAACAACGTTTGAGGGTCGCCTCAGGCCCATGATGAAGGGACCAAGAACTTCTCCGCCACCGAGTTGTTGCAAAAGTTTGTAGGCGATATTTCCACTTTCAAGATTTGGGAAAATCAAAATATTTGCCCCACTTTTTATTTCACAGAACGGAAAAATCCGTTTGACGATATCTGAGTCAATAGCTGTGTCGGCCTGCATATCTCCATCGACAACCAGATCTGGCCTTAGAGTCCTTATTATTTGGGTGGCCTGTTGCATCTTTCGTGGAACGCCCTCTAGCCCCGTAAAATTGGAATAACTTAGCATTGCAATTTTTGGAGAAAAGCCAAAATACTCCGCTGCCTTGGAGGAGTGGATGGCAATCTTTGCAAGATCCTCAGCTGAGGGGCACTTATTGATCGACGTGTCCGCAAAGAAAAGAATTTTTCCTTTAAAAAGAATCAAATTAAGTCCGGCGGCTAGGCCGCTCTTGCCAACACCGATGGTTTGCAAAATTGGCCTTACGCAATCCGGATAATTCTGCGAAGCCCCACAAACAAGTCCATCGGCCTTTCCGAGGGCAACAGCGATCGCGGCACGGTAAAAATTGTTCTCCAATAGCCGTGCAGCCTCAGACTTCGTCACCCCTTTTCTCTTCCTATTTTCAAACAAAAGTTGGGTGAATTCTTTGGAGTCATTTAGATCCCTCGGGTTGACAATTTCGATGTTTTCTAACCCGGTCAGTCCAAGCTCATCAATTGCAGAAGTGATCTCTTTCCGATCTCCAATTAGAACCGGATACGCTAAACGTTCTTCAACTACAGAACTTACAGCCTTCAGTATCTTGTGGTTATCTCCCTCAGGAAAAATTATGCGCGGAAGTCGCAAACATGCTTCCTCAAGATTTTTCTTAACCCTGTGTAAAACCGATCTAATAAAACATTTTGTTGGCCCTTGAATTGACTCAAGTCGATCCTTGTATTTTTCGAAATCGGCGATAGGCAATTTTGCGACACCCGAATCCATAGCTGCTTTGGCAACGGCTGGGGTAACTGCGAGTAGGACTCTGCGATCAAAGGGTTTTGGCAAAATATAGTTTGGTCCGAATTTAAAGGACCTATCTCCGTAGGCATGGGAAACACTGTCGGGAACATCTTCTCGCGCAAGAGCCGCGATGGCATATGTCGCAGCAAGCATCATTTCTGGATTTATTTCTGAAGCTCTGACATCAAGTGCTCCGCGAAAAATATATGGAAATCCCAGCAGGTTGTTAACTTGGTTGGGAAAATCGCTTCTTCCGGTTGCAACTATAGCTTTTGGATGAACCTTTCTTACTGCTTCAGGGTCGATTTCTGGAGTCGGATTAGCTAGAGCGAAAATGATTGGGCGACTTTTCATCCCTTTAATCATGTCAGCGGTTACAACATTCCCAGCGCTTAATCCTATCAGCACATCAGCATTGTCCAACGCTTGCACCAAAGTACGCGACGAGGTGTCTTGAGCAAATGCGCCTTTGTATTTGTCCATATCAAGAGTCCGCCCCGAATAAACAACTCCGTTAACATCACACATTGTGATCTGAGATTTTGGGACACCTATCCTCATTAGCATGTTTGCGCAAGCAACAGCTGCGGCCCCGGCACCGCAGAAGACGACGTTTATATTTTTCACATCCCTTTTGGTAAGGTGACAAGCGTTCAGGAGGGCGGCACTGACTACAATTGCAGTTCCATGTTGGTCGTCATGGAAAACAGGAATAGAAAGTTCCTTTTTTAGGGCCTCTTCGATTTCAAAACATTCTGGAGCTCGAATATCCTCTAGGTTAATCCCGCCGAAAGTAGGTTCAAGAGCCCGAACAGCAGTTATGAACTCAGATGTGGAGCGAGCGTTGAGCTCTAGATCGAACACATCGATGTCTGCGAATTGTTTAAATAGAACAGCCTTGCCTTCCATCACCGGTTTACCTGCCAAAGGGCCGATGTTCCCAAGTCCGAGAACAGCTGTGCCATTTGTAATCACCGCTACCAGATTTCCTTTAGACGTATAAGAGTATGCACTATCAGGGTTCTTCGCTATTTCTTTGCAGGGGGCTGCGACGCCCGGTGTGTAGGCGAGTGAAAGCAATTGGTCAGAGTGACAAGGCTTGCTTGAAACAACTTCAATTTTTCCGGGTCTACCTTCCGAATGGTACGTCAAAGCGTCCTTGTCAAAATGATTCACAGTAGCTCCTCCCGGAGATGTCCTAAAAAAGAGTAGCTCATCAGAGATAAAGCTCTAAGAGTCCTCATGGTTCTCATCCCCATTCTGAGATGATTCACTTTCCAAGGCCTTTCTGAAGTGCTTGAGGCCCCAAAAAAATAAAACAACAAACCCCAAATAGAGTACAAAGAAAACTCCTGATACCCATCGCATATCAAATGCCACAATGGAATTCCTCCTGCCAGCCAATTTCCAAATTCTCTGAGCCAACATTAGGAGGTCCCTTTGCAAACAAATTTGATTCCTTGGCCGATCGCCGGTCGAAGCTGGAATCTGACTTGATAAGTTGAGATACTTTAGCAAATGACTTCGAAAGATCTCTAATTGTAATTTGCATTTGATACTCCGAGCTCGACGACCCCGTCTTGGGACTTGTATATAACGGCCGACAGTTGTTTTCCTAGGTGTGAACGCAGGACTTCAAAAGCTCTTCTTCTGGCTCCCCCCATAACTGATCCAGAATCTTTTGAATCAAGAGAAGAGCCCTTGATAAAGCAGCTATAGCCGACAATAGCACCCACTGTATCGACCACCGTAATTCCATCCATACTCGCCATTCGACGAATCAGCTGACTCCAAGCAACTAATTGCTGATGGGAATCGCGCATATCTGATTCCATAAGTTTTGAAATGCCAAATGAAACTTCGATTCGCTTTTCGAGTAAAATACCATCTCGAAAGAAAGAAGGAACGCTCTTTTGATGAGGAATCACGGCAAGTAAAGTTCCATGGTTCGAGTGCAGAATGTCTACGCCCAATCGATTGTAAAAGGATTGCAGCTTACTTTTTAGTTCTGACGGTGCATCCTTTGTCGCAATCTTCATAAAATTTCGAATCATGTCTTTTGGATTTACGACCTCTTCGTGGTCTCCCATCATATTTACGAATTGAAAAAGCCCCAGGCCACACCGGACCTCAATAAAGCTCCGTCCGAGTCGGGCTAACCCAATAACTTTTAGATCTTTGTTTTTATTCTGTCTTAGCCGCTCAAATGGTGTCGGGTTTACAGGAGAAGGGTCTGTTCTAAATATTCCATAGCTTATGGCCCTGTTTTTAAGTATTGCGTAGACCGCCCACTCGCGTCCTTCGGTAAGAGGTGCGGATTGTCTAAAGGCTTGATGTACCGTTTCCCGATTTTGCGGTCCTGATCCGATCAATATTGGATCAATGCCATGAGCAACCGATAGAATCTCCTCCACATCTTCTCCGATAAAGACCGTCGGAAAGAGGTCGGTACCTTCCTCGCGATACATCGATAAAACAACAATAAACTCCGCTAGTAAATCCGCAGCAATATCCGATTGCTGAAAATCAGAAACGAAGGGAGTGATTTGTGACTGAAGGTAGCTACGAAAAGAAAGCACTCCCGTGTGATTTCTAAATTCTGCCATTGTGAGCCATCATTCTGGTCTGCTATCTTTTTTGTCGTTTTCGTCGGTATTCTTTGAAATTCCAAGCAGTTCAGGAAAAAGAAACATACCTAAGAAGTAAACAGCAACTATTAAAATTAGGATTCCGGCCATAACTATTTCTATGCTCACAAACTCACCTCGACTTGGTTTTCTGATTCACAATCGGAGCACTGACCATAAAAAACTACGGAAAGGTTAGCTTTAGAAAAATCATGAATCTCTTTAAGAGACTTTTCGATTCGGCGGAACAGTTTTGGATCACCAATTTTCACATCTCCACAGCCCTTACAAATGTAGTAGTGATGGACCTTGTTCCCAAAAATAAACTGATAGGCCTTTCCGGTCTTTGGAAGATACAATTCTTGAATCAGATCAAGCGAGATTAACTTTTCGATATTTCTATAAATTGTTGTGCGATCAACCTCGGGCAGGTTGCTTGCAACATACTCTTGGATTTCTTTGCTACTTACGTGCCTTCTTTGATTATCAAGGAAGAGCTGAATCAAAAGCTTCTTCGACGGAGTCATGCGAAGTCCTTTTGATTTCAAATATGCAAACAGTTCTTCTTGTTTCTTCACAGCTATTCCTTTATCCACATCGTCAGGTGGCCACTTTCAATATGTCGACTCTCAACCATTTTCCAATCATTTGGTACGCGACCTCCGTAACCGTGGAAAGTAATGAGAACTTTTCCAGGCTTAGCCCATGCAAGTTGCCGAAAGACCTCTGAGGTGTACCGTGCATAGTTCCTCACCGCAAAATCAATATTGTTTTCAATTGTTCCAGATTCGTCATCGGCGATTTGCTCCTGGAATGGGTTGTAAAGGTAGTAAATGTCAAAAAGACTCCAATTTAGGTCAAGCATGTTCATTTGAACAATCGAAATATCTTTGAAGCCGTTGACATCAACAATGTGGTTCGCAATCTCGACGAAGTTTTCGCGTTGCTCGATGCCAAACACTTCATAGTTTGTCAAAATTCTTAGCAGAAAGCAGAGCTTTCCAACTCCGCAGCCGATATCGATTAAAGACCTTCGATCCATCGGTCTAATCCATTCTGAAATCTGTCGAGCCACATCGATCGAAGACCAATGAATGGCTGATTGTCGTTGATAGTAGGGGGGGAAAATTAGATCAAACTCTGAATCCTCAACAGGTTCTCCCGAGCGGAGCTTTTCGATGATTCCACTTTCCAAGAGGGGCTCGTTGGAAAACGTTTTAGAAAATCGGTCAAGATTTCGAGATAGACTATGCATCCAAAACCTCAATTTCCTGATCCAATTGATGAACTAGCGAATCCATTCCATTTTGGTTTCGACATTCCGATGCACGCACCAAAGTTGCCAAGTCTTTCTCATCGTTCATTTCAACAACAATGATCCATCCCCCGTTGAAAGGGTCGTCGTTCAAAATTCCTGGATCCGTGAAAAGACTCTCATTTACTTCGATTAGTGTGCCCGAGACCGGACTAACGAAATCATGCGTAAATTTCACGGACTCAATTGAAAATAAACTCTCGCCCTTGTGGACCAGCTTTCCGATGTCAGGTAAATCTAAAAAAAGAACTTCACCAAGCCAACTCAAGCGAAAGTCTGTCAGTCCAATGGATACTAAATTTTCATCGACCCGGATCCATTCACCATTGTGAGAAAGATAGAGATTTTCTGAGACAGTAAAATTCATTTTCAGACCCTTCTATTGTCACAAGGGGATTAAAACATTCATAATATGCCCTTTAATATAACTGCATCATGTTGCATTAGCAAAATAATTAATGCAACATGATGCAGTTAGGTACCGTCTGTTTTTCAGAAAGCATCCGAGTTTGAATCGATAGTTAGCCGAGATAGGCAGAATCAGGACTCGGGAAAAAACGCATGCAAAATAGCTACAAAGATGAGGCTAGGATGGTCTAGATTCCATTCAAGATGTTAAGATCTATTTTGTTTCCCTCGTGAATCAATCCCTTTAATATCTTGCCTTTAATCAGCATCGTCATAGTTACTTAGTTTTCCCAACAAGCTGCTGATTAACCGAAAGCATTCGAATTAGGCCCGTCCTCTTGCTCGAAAATGCCTTTTGTTGAATGTCTGTAAGAACCGAAACAAATACGCCAGTAATCACCAAAATTCCAATCAGTCGAAATAGAATTGGAAATACTCTAAATACTATTGAATCCATAGGTGCCTCCGCGAAAAGGAAAGCTTCCTTTTTTGTGAAAGTCCAACAGTACAGTTGGGGTTTGGAGTCATTTCTTTAGGGTGAACGAGCTGCCCGTATATTCGTTTTTAAATGAGTTTTGATCGATTTTGATGGCCTTGTCATTCCAGCCGAAGGTCATCGGTTCTCTGAGATCGAAAATACGAGCTAAAAGAAATGTTCCTTGAGCCACCTTCTGCTCTAGTTGTGTTGGGCTTATCAATAGGTCCGAGATCGGGCGCGCATGCCGCTCAACTTCCGATCTCATACCTCCTAAATCAGAGAGCACAGGGACTCCATCGAACGCTAGGCTCGAAATCCAATAGAGATCCCGCTCACCAATCAGTTTAAAAAAGTAAGGGACATCGCCGCGCTCAAGTTGAACTCGCTCTTCAAGCAATAAATCTTCAATACTAATTTCGCCAGCAAGATGGGCGAGGTAGTATTTGGTATTTCTTAAAATCACTCGAATCGGAACGGTGGAATTTATCTTCTCGCTAAGTAGTGATCGTAATGGATCTATGTTTTGAAAAACAATGTCGAAGAGATCGAAGTACCCAGCTAAAATTCTTCGTTTCTGATCCGCCGTAAACGAAGCGAGTCCGCTCCCGATGTTTTGTGCGCCCGATCTTTCAAACGACAGGTCTTTGTATGGTAAGAGCGCTGTTTCGCTGGGAAGCAATAAGTTGGTTAGAGCAACCTCAGCATCTATGACTTGAAGTCCGCCTTTTGTAGGGACCAAATTATGTTTATGAAGATCACGTATTCCAAAAATATATGAATACGCAAGAATGACACCAAATGAATAAAAGTGGGGGTCATCTATCTCGATGCCTTCAGGGGAAACTATTTCTCGCGAAATGCCTTCCCAATCATTGATCCGTTGGATTTCTAAATTAAATAAGTATGACGATAGTGTTCTTGAATCATTACGACCACTTTTTTCAAAGAACGGTGCTAAGACGCTATCATTTCCAAAAAATAGTTGTTCCCAAAAAATGGAGCGAGGCTTCCGATACCAAGGACCGGAAGCCTGCTCAAAGCGTTGCACGCTTTTGCCGAAGTTATGTTTATCCGCGACAAAAGCAGATCGCATTAGTGACCACTTTCTCCGCCTTCAAAGGCCTCCGACTGAGTGATCAACTCGTCGAGATTAATTTCGATTGGCATAGGTACTCCCTTCGTTTGATCCGCGATGACCAGAAATTTGGGCATCATCAGACCTGTTTAAAATTGAAATCTGCATATTTGCTAAATTGGATTTAGATATTAGGCGAATGCGATTTCGTCTTGCTTCCGAGATAACGGGATCACTATCAGCCATGCCCGTTATCAAACGAGCCTCTAGTGCGAGATCGTAGCGCGCAATAAGATCGATACCATTTGTGTGATCGGTCTTTAAGTCATAGTCCATGAAGTAGACTCTCGAACCAAAGTCTCCAGGTCCATGCTGCGCCATCCATAATTCAAATTCTTGCGCCGAATATAGGTTCACTCTCTTAACGCCACTGTCCTCGGGAATCTTTAATTGCCAGCACTGGTGAATTAGCGGATCGTCGTCAAGAATCACGACAGTCTGAGTTTTATCTATTTCGATAGAAGGCAGTTCGCTTGCCTTCGCCGTTACCGGGAACTCTAATTTGACAGTTGTTCCGCTGCCAATCTCTGAATCGATCTCGATTTTTCCGCCAAGTGTTTGAATCGTAGAGAGTGCGTGCGATAAACCTAGCCCTGTCCCATTCGGTTTTCCAAAAGTCGCGCCCTCTTTCATCAATAGAGGCAAACGATCTTTAGGAATTCCACATCCTGTATCTTTTATGGATATAGCGGCTTGATTCTTGGTTAGTTGGACAGAAACCTCAATTTTGCCTTTAGCAGAGATAGATTCTCCTGCATTGTCTAAAATATTTCTAAACATCGACTCGATTTCCGTTGAGATCCCCTTAATAGGTATTTGAGAGACATCGTTATGTAGAAAAGCTAGCTGCACGCGCTCTGGAAGCCGTTCTTTGAAATCAGTGATTGTTCTACTCAGAATTAAATGAATATCTACGTCGTGTGCCGTTTCAACCGCACGAACTTTACGGGCTGTAAGAAGGGCTTGCGACGACATCAAAACATTATTGACGCCTTCAATAAGTCTAAATTTTTGTTCTTCGGAAATATCTAAAACGGAAATTCTCATCTGAAGTGAAGCGAGTGGTCCTTTTATATTGTGAGCAAGATGTTCGGCCATCTTGAGGCGACCAAGATCAAAGCTTTGTTTAGCAGCGGACTCTTCCAGAATTTTAATCTGACTGATGAATGAAAGCAGGGATGCGTCTAAGTTTTTAACTTCTTCAATGTTGGAACTCTCAAACTGAGCGTGATATTCGTCGGGTCCGGGAGATTGCCCATAAGAATTAGACAGCCAGGTGGCGCGATTTTCTATAGGCGAAGTAATTTCCCGAATTGTTTTAAAAAGCTTCGACCTAATCAAAAGATAACAACCAGACAGAAAAATAAAGAACGTAGTCGATAGTAAAATGCTAGAAAATATTACTCCGGCGAGATCAAGCTCAATGTGAATTTCGAGATTTTGGTTTGATGGGAGAGCGAACTTCTCATTTGCAAAAGACGACAACAATCCAAACTTTTGAAGTTGACCAGAGTGCGCAATAAGTTGCCCATCAACATAAATATCTGAGCGCATGTCTATATCTTGAGTCGCTCGCCACGCCTCCGTCAGTCGCGCAGCCTCGCGATCAATATCAGCCATGCTCTGCGCTGTAATTCCTGCGGTAGCAATCTCTTTTAAATGCGAGGTTATAAGATTGATTGCTTTGTCTTTAATTTGGGTAACTGAAAAATATGTGTTTAGACTAAGGACGAGAAAGCCCAGCGCGGCTGTAACCACAAAAACGAAATTCATCTGTGACTGAAGACGCGTGGCTAATTTCAATCAGCCCTCATCTCTATCGTCTCAAATAGCATCGTATGGTAGCCCATGGGATGAGACGGTATGCGTTTCACCTTCTGGCTCCACAGTCCAGAGGCATCAGTGCCAAACATAAGAGGAATTGTAGTGTGATGTCTTAAGGCTAAGTTTTGGGTTTCTTTGTAGAGCGAGATTCGTTTCTGCGTGTCGAATTCTCTCATTGCCTCATCAATTTTTTTATCTACCGCTGGATCACTAATGTGAAAGTAATTTGCGTCGTAGTTTGCTCGGAAATATGTCAGAACCGAGATGCCGTCTGGATAGTCCATACCCTTTCTCGCGACGACAGATTCCGAAATTTTGCCAAAAAGACGTCTTAGTTTTTCTGCCTTTGACATGGGATTTAAGGTGATGGAAATTTTATCGTGAGTCCAAACCCGCGTTAGATATTTAATAATTTTTACTTCTAATTCGACATCCGGGTCGTAGTCTAACTTGAACGAAATTGATTTACCTGAGTAGGACGTCTTTTCGACTGGGTTGACATCAGACTTTTCCATTTCGCCAGGAAAACCCTTGGGGATAAAACCGTAGGCCGGTTTAAATATTGGGTGTGCAACTTCCCGAATTAAATCTTCCGAGCTTACCTTTGAAGCTAAATATTTTCTGGCTGCTAAATCTACATACTTTGGATTTAGAACAATATAAGTTTCGCTAGTGAGAACGGTTGGAACAGCTCCCCATGATTTTGCTTCTAAAGCAGCTTGATCCTTCGAACTTACTGGATCGTTATCCAGAGTATCCGTCTCATCCTTCATTGCAAGCTCTACCGGATTCTCGGAGCTTCCAAAAAAGATAATTTTCTCTGGCGGGTTGATACTATCGAAAGGGTCTTTTCTCCATTTTGTTAGCTTCAGTCGATTGTTTTCGGAAGATTCAAGTTTATATGGCCCGCTGAATCCGTCTGGCAGTTCCTTTGGGTTGCTCAAAGATTTTAGGTTAAATATTGCACAATCAGAAACGGCCATGTGCTTGATGAATAGAACGGATGGAAAAGAGAGCATAAACTCTACTTCGTCGTCCGATATGACTTTGATACCAAGATCATTTAGGTTCTTAGTTTTGGCGAAAGTTTTTGCGCCTTTGATGTAGTCAATATCCGCGCCAATTGCAGCTCCGACAAGAAACAATCGTGCGAAACTTAACTGAACATTTTTTGCAGTGATGCGATCTCCGTTAGAAAATGTGGCGGGCTTTAGTTTAAATTTATAGCTCGTGCGGTCCGCTGATTCTGTCCACGTATCGACAAGGTCTACTAAGACATCGCCGGTTGGGTTATAACGAAACAATCCTCGATATAACTGTGAATTTATCATCATTGAATAGGCATCTTCCATCGCATGCGGGTCTAATTTAATGTCAACCTTCGGGTGGTGAATTTTCAATTCCAATGGTTCCTTTTCTTTCTTCGTACATCCGAACGAAAGTATTGCCCCGCACAGAAGTGCCCTAAAGAATCGAGCGTCCATCTTTAGATGCCTTTCTAGTTCGAGTCTGAGTTAGAAGGTAAACAATTGCACAGAGGGCGACTGAGGCTCTCAGTATCCCCTCAGAGAGAAGGGATACCTTGGGCGCGCCGAGACCTACCAAGAATTCTCCCGTAGCGAAAATCGCGACCATAATGCTCGAGCGGGCGCTCGAAACTCCGCCCAGCTTGTTGTCCGGCGTATCATGTTGAATGTGACCGGAGATTCTGTGGAAGATTGTCCAAAACGCGCAATCGCGCACAAAACAAATTAAGAGCGATACAGAACCTGGACCCGGAACGACTCCAAGGAGGATGCAGCCGAGTCCAAGGACAGAAAAAAATGGTATGCTGCTGATCTTGTTCGTTACACTGCGCTCTAAAAATCCAGAAACCCAAACTGCTAGCCCGTAACTTACCGTGTATATTCCAATCCAGCTCTGATCGTTACCGGCGATCCTGGATGTGTAAGCCACCGTGCCCATCATTGAGGTAACCAAAATCATATCTAAAGTTATGGCCTGACGGTTGATGGTAAAAAGATCACGAAATTTTTGAGACCACTTTGAAATCGTCTTAGTTGCCTGTGCAAATTCAATGTTCGGGATCATAAATGCGATAATTCCATTTACGATAAACGAGACGGCATCGACGATGATTGCAAAGCGTAAATCGAAGTTGCTAATAATGAACCAAGCAAGGAGTCCTGAGAAAAGGGTCGCACCTTGGGTCGCTTTGTTAAACCAAATGGCCTGTCGGGCGTTGCCCGAATAGGTATCATCGCTAAAGAATTTATTAATTCGGTTTCGACTGCCAATTTGAAACGAAACAACGATAGACCGCGTAACGCACAGGATTGCCAGCAGCAGATAGTTCGTGTTGGCTTCTTGCCAAACGAAGTACAATGCCACCGACGCCATGGAGGCGAATATTTCTGCAAACGCAATGAGCCGCCTCGGCGGAATAACATCTGTAAGGTGTCCCCACGCAGCCGTAAAGAGCATTGGAATGAATCGTTGAAGCGCAAGTATCAGCGTGGCGTCGGCCAAACTGAAGTTTGCTTTCAGCATGAATGCAACTAATGCCAGATTAAAAGCAAAAGTTCCAACTGATGAAACAAGAATCCCTGAGTAGAACATTACGGCAATATTTCTAATGTTCATATTGCCTCTGTTCCTTCGTGAGAATCGCACAATTCTTTTTTTCGCTTATAGTAATACGACTTAGATATTTTCAACTTATCGATAATGGCGGCATTGTCTCCGCCCAAAAGAGCGAGCGCCCGCTCAAAGAACACTTTTTCCATCCAGTCCAAACTTAGCCGGTAATATTGAGGGTTAACGTCGGAAGGTATGTGCGGCAAAAGGGTTGCTGGAAGCACGGTCACTTTTCCAGACGCTTGCAATTCACTTAGCATGAGATGCTCTGGAAGGAGCTGCGGCTTATTCGTTCCTCGAATCAATATGCACGCGCGTTCTATCGTATTCTGAAGCTCCCGGATATTGCCAGGCCAAGAATGTTGTTCTAATAACCGCTTTGCATCTCTTGAGATCGTGATTCCAGGAATGGAGCGTCTAGCCATGCATTGAGCAAGAAATAATATATCGTCTTGTCGATCGCGGAGAGGTGGCGACTTCAAAACAATCTGATTTAATCTGAAATATAGGTCTTCACGAAATCGACCTTGAGCCACAAGCTCCTCAAGTTTTTTATTTGTTGCCGCGATCACGCGAATGTTTAGCGGAATATTTTTAGTTGATCCAACAGGGGTGACGACCTTCTCTTGCAATACGCGAAGAAGCTTCACTTGCATCTCTGGAGGAAGCTCACCAATTTCATCCAAAAATATATCTCCGCCGTTTGCCGCGACGAACTTGCCTACCTAATCCTTTACTGCACCCGTAAATGCCCCACGCACATGGCCAAATAGTTCACTTTCAAAAAGGTTTTGAGAAATAGCTCCGCAGTTCACCGCCACGAACGGGCGAGTGGGATCGTTCTCTTGCAGATTGAGAGTTCTGGCTATCAATTCCTTTCCCGTTCCATTTTCGCCGAGGATTAAGACAAAAGCTCTGGTGTTTTTAAACTTCGAAATTTCTGCTCTCAACTTAATAGTTATCGGAGAAATGCCCATGATCTCGTATCGTGCGGCACTTTTGAAATTGCGTCGCGCGTGCTTACTTCCGACCAGATTGCCAGTTTGCTCTATCAGCAATGGAACCCATCCAGGCGTTTACCGTTTAAATCGTACAACCCGGAAGAAGTTCGACAAAGCCTCTTATTTTCCGATGTCGGGATTGACCTTAATGGCTTTGCGATAGGTAGCACTTATTTTAGAGTTGTTTCGCTAAAATCCCTTCCTGACCAGACTTATTCTACAATGGCATCGACGCTTCGTGCCTTTCCATTTAAATCTCGGCTCTATGTGACCGTTCACGTGCCAGATCAAATGAAAGAAATTGAATCGCTTCAAACCCAGCGACGTATTGCCTACTCGATGGTCGCGGGAAAGCGCACGGGAGTGTCCGACTTAGAAAGCAACGCGAAGTTTCAAGATCTTGAATCTCTTTTGGAGCAGATGATCGCTCAAGGTCAAAAGGTGTTTCAGGTATCGGTAAACGTATTGCTGCAAAGTGAAAGTGAGTCTGAGCTAGAAATACAACTTGATACGGTTCTTTCAAAGTTTCGAGAGTTGGCAGGTGCGGAAGGATTAACAGAAACTCTAGCGGCCTTTGACATATTTTCCCAAGTAGCTCTTCCAAACGCGCGTTCCAAAGAGCGATCAAAGAAAATTAAAACCGGAAACCTTTGTGATTTGCTTCCGCTCTACGGAGCTTGGCCCGGTCACTCACAGCCGAGTATTTTACTTAAGTCTCGTTCTGGAAGCATATTGACCTTCAATCCCTTTGATTCCTCGATGTCGAACAGCAATCAGCTAATTTCCGGCGCCAGCGGCTCCGGCAAATCGGTGATGGTGAATATTTTGATTCTGCAAATGCTGAAGGAAAACCCGAAAGTATTCTTTATTGATATTGGCGGATCGTATCGCAAATTAGCAGAGAACCTTGGAGGCCAGTATGTCGATTTGGGAGTTAACGACCATTTGTCGATCAATCCGTTCGACTTACTTGCCGGTGAAACCAAGCCTTCATCCCACAAAATTAAGTTTTTGGTGGGTCTTATTGAGTTGATGACAAAGGAAGATGGTGTTGACCGGCTCCCTCGACTCATTCGAGCTGAGATTGAAGACGCGATTCAGACCGTCTATGCTAGCAAGACAAAGCCACGTCTTTCAGACCTTCGAGACCTTCTTATCGCACATCCAGACCAAAGCATTCGCACTTACGGCAAAATTTTGGGCCCTTGGTGCGGAAACACACCTTACGGAAAGTTTTTAGATCGGGAGACTACGATAAGTTTGACTAGCGACGTAATTGCTTTCGATCTCAAGAACCTGGAGTCTTTCGCGGACCTCCAAAACATATGTCTGTATGTAATCACTGATCTTGTTTGGAGAGAAGTTCAGAAAGATCGCTCGAAGATGAAATTTATTGTTTTCGACGAATGCTGGAAACTCCTCAAAGACGAAGCGGGTCTCGTTTTTATCGAGGAGATCTTCAGAACGGTTCGAAAATATAACTGTTCTGCAATTGCGATTAGCCAAGATCTCTTGGATTTTTTGAATTCAAAAATTTCATCCGCGTTGTTACCAAACTGCGCGATGAAATGGATTCTCATGCAAAGTCAGAATGACTTTGCCAAAATGCAGGAAGCTCTTGGGCTTAATGAGAATGAGCTGCAGTTGATTCAGTCGTTACGACAGCAAAAGGGCGAATATTCAGAAGCCTTTTTAATCGCTGGGCAAGAACGCCATACAGTTGCAGTCATAGAGCCGACACCGCTCGAATTGTGGATTGCCACGACTGATCCGAAGGATCTTTCCGCGCTCGAAGTCTTTAAGGTTGAGAATCCAACGCTTTCGCATTTCGATTGCTTAAGATCTCTATCGAAAAAATATCCAAGAGGCATCGCGGCCCACCAGCAAGCGGTGAAAAAATGAAAAAATTTGTAGTTAGAGTAGTTTTGCTTCAATTCTTATTAATGCCATCAGCTCGGGCCGACATGTTCGGCGGTGATCTTGTGATACTGGCCCAAATTTTATCGAACGCCGTTCAGCAACTGGTTCAACTCAAAAATATTCTTGAAAATGGTAAGGACAATTTGGATCTCATTAAGGATATCAATCGTGGTATCAATGACTCCCTCAATCTAATTAAAACGATAAGCCCGAATACTGATCCTGGGCTCTACAAAGAATGGGAAAAAGTCTCTCAGGCCCTTTCGGAATTAGAAAGGCTCTATGGAGTTCCAGTCGAATCTCACGACCGGAAAGTTCAGGATGATACGGACAAGAGCGTTGCCGAGGCTATCGCCTTTAATAACTCAATCTACAAATATACAAAAACAATCGACGACATCGGCGAGATTATCAAAGATCAGAGCCACGCGGTTTCACCTGGTGGTGCTGCTAAATTAACTGCGCAGGCATTAGGTGTTTTGATTCATATTCAAAACGAGGGACTTCGGGCGCAAGCTACCGGACTGAAACTTCAAGCTCAGGCAATGATGGTCCAAAATCGTAAGGACAAGGATCAAACCCGTCAAATGGTTGCGACCGCCGAAAGTCTTCAGCAGGCCCTCGGCACGCAGAAGCCGAAGTTTACCTTACCTCGGTTCGAATAAATCTCATTAGTCTTAGCATTCTAAAAAAGTAGGTTTATGGATATTTCCTGGGTTTCAGCCGAAGCGAAGCAGATTCACACGTTCTTTGTTTCCATTTTCTATCTCGTTGCAACAGTGCTCATTTTGCTTGGCGTGGTGATCGAGTATTTCAAGATTCCACTTGGCAATATGCCTGCATTTTCACAGCTCATTGGACGAGCGTTGATCGCGACAATTCTTTTAGTTGCATACCCGGAAATCTCAAATACCATTTGCGCGCTTGCCGACGCAATTGCGGAACGTCTTGGTGATGTGAATAACTACAGCAATGTTTTATCAACAGCCGGTGAAGCTTTGAAACAGCACTCTTGGTCCTGGACTTCAATCGGCGATTCGCTGCTCTCCGTCGTATCTTACCTCGCCTATTTCATTTTATACATCACGGTCTATTTTTTCGATGCAGCCATTATTTACTGTCTTGTTCTTCTTTATATATTTTCACCAATCATGATCGTCTTTTTTATTCTTCCGCAAACTGCCGGGCTCACAAGCGGTCTATTTAGGGCCTTATGTGAGATAGCAACTTGGAAAATAGTTTGGTGTGTTCTTGGGACTCTGCTCTGGAGTACGGCGCTGAATAGTTTTAAACACTCAGGTGAGAGCAATTTTATTACGCTTCTCGCTCTCACCCTGATGCTGACATTCTCCATTATTCTAACGCCAATTGTAGCCAAACAACTCATATCTGGTGCCCTGTCCTCAGTAGCGAGCCAAACCGCTGGTCTCGCGGCAAACGCAATGACGGCGGGAGCCCTTTCAACCGGATTTATAGCTGGTGCCTCTAGAAAATTTTCGAAAAAAGCGTTCGTCGGTACGGCTCGAATGGCCGCTAAAGCCGCAAAAGATACGGCGAAGACTGTGAGGAAAACTCGGAATCGATTTTCTCAGAAAATGACCAACAACAATATTCCCGAAGATCCAATGAACGACTGTCCTCAAGCCTAATTATCAAAAGAGACGCATAAAAATATTTAGAGGGAGTTCTTATGAAGTTTTCATCGGCGTGGGCGCGAATCGCTGCGCTAAATGTTACGCTTAAACTGGCAACTGTCACGTTGGCCGCAATCGTTCTTGTTCAAATGGTGATTCTACTTCAGTTGGCGCTACGAAATCCTATAGTAGTTGAACGAGGATGTTTTTCCAGAGTGCTTCCTGCCCGCGCGGCGGGGGTAACGTCGGAGGAGATTAGCGCGTTTATTAACGAAGCTATTCCTATGCGTTTTGATACAAACTTGGTTCCTAAGGAAGGGTATCTTGCAATATCCGAGACGATAAGTCGCGAAAAGGAACAATCTGCGCTCAAACAGCGGCAGATCTCCCAGCGAGTATTGATTTCCGAAGCTAAGGTTGACGGCCAAAATGTTCAAGTAGCAATCGACCGCGTGATGTCTGTCGGCAAGGTGAAGTCAATTTTGCCACTTGTCTTAAAAGTTGAAGTTCAGACAACCAATCGAAGTGAGTCAAACCCATACGGCTTAATTCTCAGTTCCCTTAGTGCAATTGAAGATAAGGAGGCAAAGTGATTACATCGCTGATTTTTCTTTTCCTCAGTTTCATTGCTCCAGTTTGGGCAAACTCGGTAAAGACAGTGAGGCTTTGCGAAAAAGGTG
Organism: Bdellovibrionales bacterium CG10_big_fil_rev_8_21_14_0_10_45_34; assembly: GCA_002778785.1. Taxonomy (GTDB): domain Bacteria; phylum Bdellovibrionota; class Bdellovibrionia; order Bdellovibrionales; family 1-14-0-10-45-34; genus 1-14-0-10-45-34. The sequence goes on from PEZS01000001.1 coordinate 72,915, forward strand.
TTCTTACCGCCTATGTGTCGCCGAGGGGAACCGTTCTTGATTTTCCGACCGAGCCAGAAAAGGTTGTGCTCGGTTCGAAAAACACGTTTTCAATTGAATACATTAGAAGTGATTTGACGATCTCGCCGTTGTCTCTTCAGGCTCGGTCGAACTTATTCGTTTATGTTCAAGGCCGACGCTTTGTCATTGATCTCATCACGTCTCAAGCAAATGGCGCCGCCACTTATTATATTCGCGATTGCGTCGAAGATCGCGTGAAAGTAAAAAAAAGTGGAAAATAGCGAACAATCAGTAGAGATAGTTCAGGACCCTCATGTCGGAAACCGCTTCGGGTTTCAACATGACCGTGCGTCCATTCCTAAACATAGAATCGTATTCTGCATTTGTGCGACATTAGCATGCGTCATAATCGTCATGTTATTTCAAGGACCAGCACAACCGAACGTGGACGACATAAAAGAAATTCGCGCGCCTGATCCAGGTCAACTGACAGATCAGACAAATAAAATTCATTTTGATGACTACTCCGCCGAGTCTGAAAGTGCTTCGCTAAAACAAAAAGCTCAAGTCCGCAGGGTTACTGTTTCTAAACTTCCCGGACTTCAGAAGTTCGAACGATCTCGTGGAAAAGCAATTCCGCCAGGGATGACGTTAAAAGCTATTCTCGTAAATGGTGCCTCCAACGGAACCGTTAAAGTTGAAGTGACTGAATCACTCCTGTTGCAAGGCGAGACACTCGTTCCCGAAGGCGCCGTTCTCATCGGCGTCGGGCAATCAACCGAAGACCGTTTATTCATCCGTTTCAATACCCTCGTCTTTAAAGATGGAACCACTGAGAACGTTCAAGCTCAAGCTATTGATACTGATGATCGGATTGCTGGTCTTAAGGGTTCTCGCATTGGCAGATATGCAATTAAGTATGGTGCGGCTGTCGGACTTAACTTTGCGGGAGGTCTGGCTCAAGGGCTTCAAGAAAAGGAAGTCATTAATCAACAGGCAGTAACGAAAACCGACACGAAGAATGCGCTCTTGAACGGAGCGAGCCGGGCAACTCTTGAGATGGCGAATGAAACGATGACGAACTTGAGAAATCAAACGCCAGTGATCGAGGTCAAAGCAGGTAAAGAAGTCATCGTCATGTTCGAAGGCACGTAAAAGATTACTCCAACCATAAGTCGCATATTCATATCACCAAAGGATACAAATGCAAAAGCCTGATAATTTTGAAGTACGAATTAATATCTTTGCAAAGAACGTTAGACTCTTACTTTCGCCTATTGAAGAACTCGCAGTTGGTATTAGAGCTAACACAGTTCCCTGGGATATTTGCGCGGGTTGGACATTTTTTGCAATGATCGTCATTGTCTTTAAAATCGACTACCTATTTCTCTCTTTTGTAGGTCTGAGAAATTTGTACCCCTACCATCCGCTGTTGTATCGGATCTATGCGTTCTGCTTTCTCTCCTCCGCCTTTTGGATCTGGGCATGGGCACAAGTAAAGCGAAAAAGAGATAAACTTTCCGTCTTAACTGACGCATTTAAAAACGCGGGACTCCAATCGCGAATCGGTAGGATACCTCAGTTTATCGCCGACTACGCACTTGATCCGACAATTCGGAAAATGCGCGTGACGAATGCCGGGTTCCCACTGATGAAGTTCGCAGAGCAAAGCAAATTTCTTGAATCCGAGCTTGGAATTTTTATTGATGAAATAAAAGAAGATCGAGAGAAACGAGCAATTGACCTTATTTACTCGCACTATCCGATGGTGACCGAGGTCAAATATTCGCCGACTATAACTAAAAGGCCGTTGGAGTTTCTCGTAGGCCAAACTCGTGCTCAAAATGTCTTTGCGTCATTTCGAAACTTTCCGCACATTTTGGTGGCTGGTCAGACCGGCGGCGGTAAATCCACTTTTCTAAGGCAACTCATCGTTCATACCTATCTAAATGCAAAGTCTTCAAGATTTTTGCTGATTGATCTCAAGGGCGGCTTAGAGTTTTCAATTTTCGAAAACTACAGTCCATTCACCGTGGTGCCGAATGTCCGTGCGGCAGTCAAAGAACTTAAGACCATGAACAAAATGTTAGAGGACCGAATGAAGGTCCTTAAAGAAAATAAATGTAAGGACGTGGATGCCTTTATGAGAAAGAAAGACAAAGCCGAAAACAAAGTGAGTCTTGATCGTCAATTTGTAGTTGTGGACGAAGCGGCTGAAATGTTTCTTGCTGGACATCATGCAAAAGCAAACGAAATTCAAGAAGCTCGCGCAATCTTAAGTCGTATAGCACGTCAAGGTCGGGCTGTTGGGGTCCATCTTATCGTTGCGACCCAACGACCTGATAGCAAATCCCTTGATCCTCAGGTTAAAGCAAATTTGCCAGGAGTTATCTGTTTTCAGATGATTAACGATGCGTCCAGTATAGCTGTCTTAGGAAACGGAAGAGCAACAGATCTTCCTAAGGTTCCCGGCAGAGCAATTTGGAAAAACGGAATTGAAATGCTTGAAGTGCAAACACCTTTTTTGAGTGAAGACGACGCGACAAAGCTTTTAGGTGAGCCGGATAAAAAGGAAATAAAAACAGATGAGAGTCCCGACGTAAACCCAGTTGAGTCAGCGCAAGTGCCTAACAAAGAAGATTATAGAAATCCGGAGGAGTGAACTTGGATAAAATAGCACGTCAAAGACGACCGAAGTGCAATCTCGTAGACCGAGACGATGACATTTTTCATTTTCTATGGAAGTGGAAGTGCGCCTCGACATCCACGCTAGCTCGAAAATTTTTTAAGAATGGAAGTCGTGACGCCGCATACAAGAGGCTCGTTCTGTTGCATAGGGATAAGTATATTGATATCGAAGTAATCGAAAAGAATAAGTATGCTTTGGTTTGGACGCTGAGGGAAAAAGGTTACCTTCATATAGAGCAAAGAATTAAAAATTTAGCGGTGTCAGGGTTCGCCTCTGAGTCTTTGTTTCACGATCATTTGGTGTCAGCATTTCATCTCGGAGAGTGGCTTAAGTATCCTCCCGAATTCACCAGAGTGTTCACCGAACAACAACTACGTCGGGTGGCTCCAGACAACTGGCCCGACTGGCTGCCTCATTCTCAAGAACATCGACCCGACGGCTACTCGATGTATTTCGTCGGAACAAAACAAGTTGTTGTGGCCTTCGAGGTCGAGTTGAATGTGAAAGCTCATGCCAGGTACGATACAGTAGTTGAGTTCTATGATAACAAAAAAAATATTAGCTTTGTATTTTGGCTCGTAGAATCGAAAAGTGACTTGGCTTCAATTAAAAAAGCTTTTCAAAGCTTTGGCGTTCGAGACTGGTCCAAGCATCACTTTATTTATCTCGATGATTTTAGAAAAAATGGTTGGGATGCTAAGTTCGTCGAAGGGAAACATCATAGAACCACGCCTGCCAAATTTCTAAATCCGAACGGGGTCTCCAGACTCTCTCTAGAGTCTCCAGTACGGGAGACAGGCCACTTATTAAATCTTGAAAAAAAGCCAATGAACTTAAGCCCTTCCGTCGATATCAAAAAATAGCAAATTGCCGACAGAGTAGCGATTCAAATCGCTTCCCACATTTGTCCGCAACCGCACTCCCGTCTCCATACCACTCCCATCTGCTCCACTCTCCGAACCCCCATGCACCTCGCGCAAAATCCAAGTCCCAAACATAATTTAAAGAAAGGATTTATCTTTTATGGATAATCAAACTAAGGCAGCTGTTGTCTCGTGCTTACTGTTTCTAAATGCGTGCGCGACGACAACACAATCAGCTCTACTAGGTGCGGCTGTGGGAGGAGTGGCCGGCGGTGCCATCGGCCAAGCACAAACGCAGGATTCTCAAGGAACTTTGACCGGCGCCGCAATCGGCGTGGGGGTTGGCGCCTTGATGGGATTTCTGTCAGGCAAGGGTAAGAAGAAAGAGGATTTGAAAACTGAGGCTAAGACGTTGAGCGACGAGGATACTTACCCCGCATTGACAAAACCAAAGCTCAGATCCGTATGGGTGCCGGATAAAGTCGAAGGCAACAAATATATCAAAGGCCATTGGATCTATGTCATCGAAGATGCTGGGTCCTGGAGCAAAGACTAACTCCAAATTTTTAAACCACATCAAGAGTCGCGAAATTCAAACAAGGATTTTTCGTGCAATATCAAACTCACCTCGGTGACGCTTTAGAAATTTTAAAAACAATTCCCTCAAACTCCGTTGATTCTCTTGTTACTGACCCTCCTGCGGGCATTGGACTATTCAACCTTGAATGGGATAGTGATAAGGGCGGTAGAGATGCGTGGGTCGAATGGCTTAGTCAGGTCTTTAAAGAATGCTTGAGGACGATGAAACCCGGTGCCCATGGATTTGTTTGGGCGATTCCTAGAACTTCGCATTGGACGGCGACCGCTTTAGAATATGCGGGATTTAATATTAAGGATGTCGTTACTCACATTTTTGGTAGTGGATTTCCAAAAAATATTGCGATCGACAAAGCGCTTACGCGAGCGAAATACGTCAATACGGATCTTGTTTTTAAAGTAACTGCCTGGATTCGAGAGCGTCGAAATGAACTGGGCTTACGAAACAAAGATCTAGATTTAATTGCAGAGGTAAAAGGCGGGGCCTGTCACTGGACTGCCGCGCCTCCGAATGGAAAGCCAGGTATTCCGACTCGCGAGCGTTGGGAAAAACTTAAGGCCGTATTGGGTAATGCACCCGATTGGATGGATAAGCTCATTTTACCCGCACACGAAAGTGGTGGCGCGACTGAATTTTCAGATCAATGGAAAGGATGGGGAACGGCGCTCAAGCCCGCATCTGAACATTGGATTTTAATTCAGAAGCCCATATCTGAACACAACATTGCCTCGAACGTGAGGAAGTTTGGCGTTGGAGGAATCAACATTGATTCCTCCAGGATTCCAGTCGTCGGCAAAATTCCCTCGACAACAAATCTAAATTTTCGGAGCAGCGGCCTTCTTTGGGATGGTTCGGAGCGAAGTAAAACTTCGATTTACAATCAACATCCCAAAGGCAGATTTCCATCCAATTTGCTAGTTACAAATAGTGGAGATTTAGACTGTCCCGCAAAAAATATCGACGACCAAAGTGAATCCATATCGGATGTGTCCGAATACTTTATGAATTTTAAAGAGATGCTACCCTATATGTACTGCAAGCGTCCTAACAGGCATGAGCGGGGTTTTGGAAATACCCATCCTACCGTGAAGCCAACTAAGCTCATGCACTATCTCATCACGATGGTAACTCCACCCGGAGGTCTGGTGCTTGATCCATTCATGGGATCTGGAACGACTGGTGTCGCGGCACTTGCGGATGACTTTCAGTTTTTGGGTATTGAAAAAGACGAACAGTATAAGGCAATCGCCGACGTGCGATTGAAGGGAGCAAAAGATGAGTGAGGAAATTACGATTTCGGAAGAGAAAAAGCCTTCTAAAAAAGTGGTGACGTTAAGTGATAAGGCGTCCGCCAAACTTGACCGATGGTTTGAGCAAATCAACGCAAAGAAAAAAGTAAAATTATCCCGAAAGGAATTTGTGAACTGGCTGATCGAGAGAGCGCCCGATAGCCTTTCGTCGTCAGATCTTAGTTCAATCGCTGAAAAATATTACGATCATGTTGCTCACCTTAATCATCTTTTAAGGGAGGCGAAGAAAGCCAAACTAGAAGGAGTGGGCGAGGTCGGTGTCGAGGTTATCGTGCGCGCTAAGAGAGAAAAGAAAGAGGTCGGGCCGACTGAAATCTCCTATGAGAACCCTTCGGGCTCATTACCTTTTCGCAGGCCCGATGCTCACGGTTTGGATGACGAGTCTTAACACCAAAAGCCTAGAACCTACCGCGACGTCTCGGCGAGTGATTTAAATAATATAAGTATCGCCGGCTCGGATTTTGAGGGATCGCTATTTGCCTTTGTGTGACAGAAGCATGATTTACCTGCCGAACAAATTGCTGAGGGTTTTCGTAAGCGTGTATACAATCACTTAGGGTCTTCATTAACTCCGAGAAGTTTTGACCATTCTTCGTCAATGCTTCATTATGCAGGTCAACAAAGTTCTGTCGCGAAAGAGGACCGATATATAATGCTGCTTTAGCGCTTTTCGGAAAAAGACACCACAGCGGAAACTCCAAGCCAAAGTCGAAAAATACGGGGCCACTGCACTCGGACCATTCTCTAAAGAGCGAGCAGTCATCAAGAAAAGATGAAAGACGTATTAGCTGGATTCCCTGATTTATCTGATGCCCGCTTTTCAGAAATAAATCGAATTGCGACTGATCTTTTTTACGTTTAAGACCATCAACCACCCAGATTAACTTATTCCCATAAAAATTATTTCGAGCGAGACGTTCTTCTGGTTTTAAAGAAGAATGCTGAAATTCAAGGACATAGCCTTGTTTGGTTTTCACGTCGGCAATATGCCATTCTCCATCATCGGCCTTATGTCTGATTTCTTGGCATTCGATTGGGAAGACATTTTTCCATGATCGATGCCATTCAGTTTCATTCTCCCACCAATGGTCACACTCACATTGAGACTTATGAGCCCAATGTTTCACCTTTATAGGGCCACATTTCGGAATCATTGGCCGCTCGCAGCCAATGCAGGTCCCCAAAAGGCCTTTTTCTGCCTCGATACGCTCGCCGTTCACAAATGCTAGTTTCATATTTTTAATCCCTCCAGGTTCATCAATTATTTGAAAAAATATTTCGGCCCGTGTAATGGTTTTATCTTATAAAAGGCGTAACACCTTCAATGGGGTATTTTTGTGAGAAAACCGTTACAAGAAGTGAATGAATTTGCTGAAGCAATAAACAATGGCTTTGCTGACAGACAAGGGCATATTCGAGTCTTCTATAAATGGACTGATCGCGACGGAATGGTTTTTCGTAATACTGGCGACATGAAGTTTTTGATTGAAACTGCCAACAGGTTTCTAAAAAAGTCCGAAGCAAAAGAGTCAAATTTTCTTGCGCGATTTGGCCTCGCTCTTGGTGTTTGGATGGAACGCTTTCTCTCCAAAGGATTTTCCAGACAAATGCTCAGCGAACTCAGAGATGAATTGGGCAAAATTCGATTTTTTCACGTGCTGAATCCAGCCATACCCTCTAGAGGTAAGCCACTGCCTCATTGGGATTACATAGCCGACACAGAGGATTTTATTGATCCAGAGAAAACTGCGGCATATGCCTTCTCTCAGCAACTTACGCTCGATGGATTTTCTGGGCTAAAGCGATGTCACATGAAAACTTGCAAGCGATTCTTTATTGGCCGACCAAATACGAAATGGTGCTCGACATCTTGTGGCTCTCTTTTCCGGGTTCGACAAAAACGAAAAAATGACAGACGCAGGCTATAGGAAATAATTGTCCCAACATCTTAAAGTAGTTTTCGAGAGAAAACGCTTCCTTTTCTAACAGCGTCCACCCCAAAATCTTTTTGTGCATTTGCACAACCATCTTTTTCTCAAGCATGAGCCCCATAATTTTTTGATTCCCTGTAGAAATATGAAAGTAATGGAGCTATTTATGAAACCTGAGGACTTAGGGTCTATCCCTTTGGATATAAAGGATGACGAAGGACTTCCGCTCTTTGACAACAATAAATATGAAAACGTTCGGAAATTTTCCGACAACAACGCCTTTCAGTTACTCGAGAGAGTGATTGAAAGAGCAGAGCGTCTGGCAGTCATTCTATGGCACGATCTTTTTGATGAGGTAGAAGCTGCGATGTATCTTCGTCTTCCTGATCCGCAAGGTAAGGGACGAGAGACGATTAGATATTATGCGCTTCGCACTCACAATTTGTCGTTTCATAAATTTGGAAAAAACGGATTGATCTTCACACGGTCAGATCTCGACAAAGCACTCAAACATTTTAAGTTTGAGTCTCATCGGGACCTTTAAAGAGAGGTCTTACGATGTTTCAAGTAGAAATTGCTCACGATTATAGGCCAAAAATTGACCTGTATTACCGAGAAGAACGCAAACGTTGGGTGCTAGACTATTTTCTGCCGCCCCATAACCAAAAAAGAATTTCAGTTACTTTGCCGCCGCACTATTCACGTGCGAAGGCACTTCATGCAAAAGAAGAAAAGTATGCTCAGTTAAGAGAAGGAAAATTGACCGAGAAGGAGATGGAGCACATCCCTCGAACGCTTACGATTGACGGCGCAATCGAGGCTTACAAAAAGATTACGTTTTTGCATAAGTCTGATAAGACGAAAGAATTTGATATTGCCCAATTGAGAAAGACCTTTGAATTTTTTAAAGAGAAACTAGAGTACACTCAGATTCATCAAATAAAGTCTGAAGACATTTTAAAATTCAGATCATATCTGGTGGACCAGGTATCAAAGAGAAAAGCGGCTGAGAAGAAATTCAAGGAACGTAATCCGAAGATTCTCAGGTACGAAGAGAAAAAACTTGCTGAAACTGTTCGCACGACAGGAATGGCGGCAGTGACGGCGAGAGGATTTCTCAGGGACCTTAAGAAGATCCTAAACTGTTTGTATCTTCACGACGCCATCAAAGCGAATCCATATAAGAAAATTCCTCCACTGGAAATTTCGAGGAGGGATTTGATTCGAAGCACGACTCCAAGGTCGGAAGACCTTCAAAAGCTTTTGAACGCGCCATACGAAGCGCGTTCGAACGTAGATTTTCCGATTAAAGAGTTTGTGGAGTTTTTAGCAGAGACGGGAGCGCGGGACGGAGAAGCTGTACATTTGGAATGGTCGGATATCGCTAATGGAATTTGGCATATCCGTAATAAACCAGAATGCCCAACGAAATACGGCATTGGTTGGACGCCTAAGTGGTCGAAGGAGAGGAAAATTGTTCTCTCGCCAAGGGCTCTTCAAATACTAGGTCAGCTTCCACGCTATCCCGTCGTTATGGGATACACGCGAGTTCCCAAGGAAGAGCGCCTGAGAGCGCGTTTCGAGGGTAGAAAAGTTGAACCGGTCGGGTATTCAGCCCAATTTGTTTTTACCATTAAAGACTTCAACAAAGGCAACGAGGGAGGCCGGAGGCGGGTCGAAGACTATGGTAAGACATGGGACATGTTGCTTCGAAAGGCGGGTCTTCCTGACTATGGGCCGAGCAAGCTTCACCCTCATGATTTTCGTCGCTTCAAGAACAAGCAAGACGAGTATCGTGGGAAGACGGTTGAAGAGCGAGCAAAGCAGTTGGGGCATGCCGTGGCCGTTAACCAAACAAGTTATCGCGGCGAAGATGACGATCAGATTCTTGCGATTAAAGCGCAGATCAATCAAATCAGATTCGAAATTAAGCAAAGTTTTGAGTCTGGGAATTCAAGTGCAGCGGGAAGTTTGTTAGTTGAAGAAAGTAAGCTCAGAATGCAACTTTCGGCTCTTCTGGGAAACGATATAAACGTATTGTTTTCAGCTGTTTAGGAGAGAGTGGTGACGCTGGCAAGGATTGAACTTGCGACCCCCAGTTTAGGAAACTAGTGCTCTATCCAACTGAGCTACAGCGTCCCTGAACAGCATGTTTGTAAAAGACCGCGTTTTTCCTTTTCCGTCAATTTCCCCGTCATTTTGAAAATGCGAAAAAAAAGTTATTTAAAATCAACCAGTTCCCGATCGAGCATTAGTTTAGGAAACTGATGCTCTATCCAGCTGAGCTACGGGACCATTAATAAAGTTTCACCCTATATATAGGGCAGGGGGCCTTTTAAAGGCAACTCATCAAATGCATTAATTTCGAAAACCTTCTTTTTTGATATAGTCTAGGCCTGAAACCCTGAACTAGTCTTTTAGATAGTCTTAACGACACAATCAAAGACCAGCTTCAAACGTACTTCTTTAACCGCCTTGACGCTTGAATGTCAGAATCCGCACACTGGTAAAAGATGCAAGCGATTCTCCAATTGTTTTTTGCAAACTTGAATATCGTTATTCAGATACTGTTTCTCACAGTGTTAGGGCTTATTTCCGTCTACTTTTTTAAAAATATCCGCGAAGAGGCAGATTCATCCAGCTCTATTAACTCCCTTCAGGTGGAGGGGTTGTTACGTAAGGTACTTGAAGTGGGGCCTATGGCTTCTACAGCCGGCGGGGGATCTTCGGGTGGAGAGTTCGACCTAGAGCCTCCTCCGAAGGCAAAGGTAGATTCAGCTTCAAGGCCAGCAATCAACTCTCAGACAGAAAAGAAAAGTATAGATGAGGCTGCCGCCGACGAGCAGATCTCTTTACAGCTCAGCAAGGATCTTCAAGAAAAAGAAAATAGGGTCAAGCAGCTCGAAGCAGAGGTGGAAGCACTGAAAGTTCAGGGCAATGCGGGTGGTGGTTTTGACACGAAGGCCTTAGAAACTCGGATTAAGGATCTTGAAGAAAAATTAGCTGAATACGAAGTTATCGAAGACGACATTGCCAACCTCTCTCTTTATAAAGAAGAGAACGCGCGCTTAAAGGATGAAGTCCGTGCGATGAAATCTGGCGGCGGTCAGGAGTCGACGCCAGAGCCTGCAGCAGACGTGAGGCCGCCTTCGAAGGCTGAAGATGTAGCTGGGGCTGCGACGAGCCAGGTGTCAAACTCACCAGCAGTTTTCAAGGAGGAGTCTAAATCACAAGGAGAAACGTCGGACTCTGTCTCTGCTATCGCGAGCAAAGTGGCTGGCCCTATTGAGCCTGCGCCGACGAGCGACTCCGTTGTAGAAGAGTTTGCCCGAGCTGTTGAGGAGCAGAAAGCCGCAGAGTCAAGTGCACCGAACCCAGCTGAAGCCTCAACGCCAACAAACCATGCTCCATCTGCGACAGACGCTGCTGATGGTGCTTCCAATAAGATTGCGCAGCCTTCTGCTGAACCACCGTCGCCAATCTCCCAGGAGCCTGCAGCTACGATTGCCTCTTCCGAACCTGCTGAACCGGCTCAAGAGGTCGCAGCTTTGGCTGGAGATGTCGATCCTGATAAAATGCTCTCTGAGGTGAATGAGTTTTCTCAACAAACAGGCGGCAAAAAAGCGGAGGCCAATGGCCCAGACGAAGCCGCACAGCTTCTACAAGAATTCGAAAGTTTTGTTAAGAAAGGTTAGTAACCTTTTTTTAGGAGTTGATCTTTGAATCGAGCATCGACAGGTATTTCATTTCTCGTGGTATTTTGTAGTCAGTTTTTATTGGCCGATTTGGCCCTAGCTACGCCGACATCGAAGCAGAAAGTGCCTGTTCCCCAAAGCACTTCCAGAACGATGGAGCTTCGGGATGCGCTCCGAGCTTCTGATTTTTCTCTTGAAGATTCAGCCAGCTCAAAGGTATTTAAAAACAATATCGAAGAATTAAAGAGATTAATTGAAGCTGAATCTGAACCCTATGAGCTCAGATGGCGGAGTGTTTTGGCGCTCGCTGTTGCTCAGACCTCTGAAGCCGTGAAATATCTTAAAGGTCTTATTGCTTCAAAAGAGTGGTTTCTCAGAGATTCAGCTCTTAAGGCGTTAACGGTCGTCGACAAACGGGCCGCTATAATAGTAGCGCGCAAGCTCGTGTCTGACCCATCACTTATTGTTCGCACCTCGGCGGTTATTTCGCTCAAGAAACTGGGAGACAAAGAGTCGGTGCCGCTTTTATGGGAAAAACTAGAGGCTAAAGAAAACTTTAACAAGAATGAGAGCTTATTTGTGCGGCGCCATATTGTTGAAGCGTTAGTTGTACTAGATGATAAGTCGCCTAAAGCGAAATTCGAACACCTCTTAAAAGACAAAGATTCTAGGCTGCATTCCGCGGTAAAACGAAAGCTGAGTCAATTGCGCTCCGGCGATTCCATACGTGCGGACGAGCCCTCTACCGCATTGTAAACACCTTGATGGTAGACATACCGATTGAGGTGGACTCTCGGTTTGTTTTAGTTTTTTCAACCAAATCCAGCTCCGGCGCCGGGGTTGCAGTTTGAGAGCCCTAGTTTGCAGACTTCATTTCTTTCGCAGCTTTAAATGCTCATTCAGTTACGCTCAGGTGGTTCCTTGCTGGTAGACGAACTTTCTACCGCTTTATACACAAGCAGTTCTCTCTTTATTCTGTAGAGTATAGCGGCCTCTTCTAGCCCATCAGATTTAAGAGATTGGGATGAGTCCAAGAAACCTCGCTCGCCCCACACTTTCTTTGAAATGTTGATTTGGCAGGCCGGTTTTCCGACCGAAAGTTTTCCTTTAATGACCCTAATTGTGACGACAGAGCGCAGTCCTGATCGGTCACGATCAGTTTCGTGGGGCGATGCCCAGATTTGCGTACCTTTGATGACAGAGGTTTTAATTACCCCGGCATCCATGTCATTGACTTCTATGGGATACTTCTCAAGTGCGATTTGCGCGGCTCTCCACACAGAGTCAAAGTCAGCGGCGATCAACTCTGTTTTTGGCCCTCGAAGCTCATCCGGGACTGAGATCTCTGTTGTCTCCGTTCCGCTGGCGCACCCGGCAAGGATGGCGATAGTAGATAAGGCAATAAGAATTGGTTGAAAGTAAATATGCATTTCTTTCTCAGGTTAGGCGATGCACTCCGCCCGCGCAAGCCGGAAGAATGTTCCTACATATCGCCCTACATCCCATATATTATGGTTCGATTACACAAACTTTCTGGCTCGTTGTGTGTGCCGATCAAAAACATGCCCGCTTACCTATAGGTCTTAGGCAATTTCATATTAGACCAACAAGTCAGCAAACGACGAACTTAACTTGTAGCTACATGGCTTGATCGTTTTTTTGTTCGATGGGGCGACTCAAGAAAAGTTTTCGAATTTATGTGCCTTGCTTGGTTGCAGTGAAAACAAAGTAGTCTGAGGTTTTCAATGTTCGAACTACCCCCTATGTGAACTGGTTTGATGTGATCGACGTTTAAGTTCCCTTTGCTACTGCACCGACTGCACTTGCCTTGGTACTTGATCCAGAG
>PEZS01000001.1:85861-87504 GCA_002778785.1 Bdellovibrionales bacterium CG10_big_fil_rev_8_21_14_0_10_45_34
TTGATCCAGAGCTGTCTTTTAGTCTCTTTGGAAATGTATCTCGGGTTGGCGCTTCCCTCCGGCGCCGGGGTTGCAGGCGGAGAGTCCAACTCTGGCGACTTCATTTCTTTCGCGCCCTTCTTTCCGAATTTCTTTTCCAGCAACGCTTGCTCTGAAACCTTGGCCATCTCTAGAATTAGGTTTGACCAATTTGCCTTTGCGGCTTTAGGACCAAGCAAAGTGCGAACATTCTGAAGGAGATTCTTCAGCTCAGCATCCATATAAAATGTCACCTGGGTTAGGTCGGGAGCAACTTCGCGCGTACTTTCTTTTATCTTTGCAGCAGAATGATCCAGCGAGGATAGATATTTTTGTCCCTGCCTTGAAGATTTTAGTTCTAAATTCTCTAAAACTTTGAGTTTATTTATGCTTTTGACTTCGTTGAAGGATTCGGTCTGTTCTGTATTCAGTTTGGGTCGAACTACCTGCTCTGCAGCTGTCTTTTTATCAGAATCTGCACCATGCAAAGTTTGTGACTGGGAACGCGATTGAGACTGAGATTGAATGTGCATGTGCATGTGCGACTGAGTTCCGTTGACTTTGGAAAGCTTGTCTGAAAAATCATGTTTTTCTAAATCTATATTTGAGTGTGATTTTTGACTCAACGCCAACTGTCCTTGGTGGGTAGTAGTGTGAAGTAGGTCTGGTTGTAAGGAAGTTTGTGAATGCATAGCTTCTCGTCGCCTAACTTCTCTAAAGAAGCTTTGAGCTTGAGAGATATTCGTAAGGGAAAGTTTGCCAGATGCAACCTTCTCTTCGACCTCGGGTATTTCGTGAATGAGTCTCATGGCTTGAATTCTTCTGCTAGCGGCACCTTCCGAATACCCAAGCTCCGAAACACAGTAGTCAAATAGACTTTGACGTTTGTAGATAGAAAAAAGCTTTCTGCGCTCTACCTCGCGCAAGTGGTGGAGCACTTTGACAAGAGCGTCACGTTCGGTGGCGACGGCTTCTTTGGTTTGGTTATGCAACTCATCAATCGAAAGTTGACTGAGTTTGAGCGGGTCGTTTGTTACTCGAAATGCTTTGTGAATCATTTTACCTCCAAGTGTTTGTGTAAAAATCGTTGTCGAACTAGTTATTTTCACACTTCTTATCTTGAGCGTATTTGGTAGTACGCTATTTGGCTTATGTTCGCCTGAGGCGTCTTGGTAGATGTATCTGCTACCGCTGAGCGACCTCACAAAAATCACAAACAGAGCGCAGTCTAGCACGGGTTTTTAAAAACAGTTTTTTGCGGAATTTGGTTTTGTAGGTTTGTTTTGGACAGTCCTAAATAGGCTTCTTTAAAGAGTCGTAAAGGTGTGTTCAAGATGTAGACGCTGGGTTGCTCGAGTCCGTTCGTGTGTAAGATGTTGTTGGTGAGTTCCTGCGACGATTAGAGACTCAAAAATGGCGTCAACTGAAAAATTAAGTTTCTACATTTCACGAGCTGCATTAATTTTGGTAAACAAAAATATTTAATGATTGCAAAGTAATAGTACTAAAAACGTTTTTTTTAAAAACCTACTCCATCGCCGGTGTGACTCCATCGCCGGTGTGACTCCATCGCCGGTGTGACTCCATCGCCGGTGTGACTCCATCGCCGGTGTGACTCCATCGCC
>PEZS01000001.1:302493-391665 GCA_002778785.1 Bdellovibrionales bacterium CG10_big_fil_rev_8_21_14_0_10_45_34
GAAAAATAAGTAGCCGCAAAGCTAAAACAGTTTTTTAAGTGGATAAAAGTAATGTCTCTTTTAAGCGAAGGTGTTTTGATTCTAGATTTTGGCTCTCAGTACACTCAACTGATAGCCAGACGCTCACGAGAATTAGGTGTCTATTCCGAAATTCGCCCAGCGGCAATTGGTCTTGAAGAAATTCGAAAAATTGCCCCGGCAGCAATTGTCCTTAGCGGAGGTCCTTCGTCAGTATTTGATGGAGACTCCGTTCACTACAACTTAGAAGACCTCACAAAGATCGGCCCCGTTTTCGGTGTGTGCTACGGCCTACAAATGGCGATGCACAATGGCGGTGGCGAAGTGCACCGATCAAAACGACGTGAATATGGGCTTGCCAAAATCAAGTGGGAAGAAAGCGGAGATTTTCAAAAAGTTTGGATGAGTCATGGCGATCATGTAGAGGCAGTGCCAGAGGGTTTTGAAGTCTTAGCGCGATCGTCTGACGGTATCATTTCAGCTGTTCGTGGGGATCGGTTTTTGGGCTTTCAGTTTCATCCTGAAGTTTCCCACACCGAAAATGGCAAAAGTCTTATCTCTGAGTTTTTATTTGGCGTCTGTAAGCTTCAAGCAAAGTGGGAAGCACATAACATAGCGGAACATCTTGTTGAAAGCATTCGTAGAAAAGTGCCTCAGAGCGAGAATGTTATATGCGCCATGAGTGGCGGCGTTGACTCAACTGTTGTTGGGGTTTTGATGACGCGTGCTCTGGGTGCTAGTCGCGTGAACTGTGTTTTCGTAGATACGGGCCTTTTGCGAAAAGATGAAGCAGAACAAGTGATGGATACCTATTTATCGCTAGGACTAAATGTAAGAAAACTTGACGCTCGCAAAGACTTTTTGACGGCACTTGCGGATATTGAAGATCCAGAACAAAAGAGAAAGGCCATCGGTCGTGTCTTTTTAGAAGTGTTTGAAAGATCGATCGACAAAACTAAGGTGCAATGGTTGGCGCAAGGCACACTTTATCCTGATGTGATTGAAAGTGTTTCTGTAAGCGGTAAGAGTGTAACTATAAAAAGCCATCACAATGTAGGTGGGCTCCCTGAACGTATGCATTTGAAGCTTGTTGAGCCGCTTAGAGAGTTGTTTAAAGATGAAGTCCGTGCCGTAGGCGAGGAACTTGGGATTGAGCGAGGTGTGCTTTGGAGGCATCCATTTCCAGGGCCGGGCTTGGCGATTAGAATTCTTGGACCAGTGAATGAGTCGGACTTAAGTGTGCTCCGTGAATGCGACGCTGTTTTTATCGATGAGCTGAAGAAACTCGATCTTTACAATCAGATCTGGCAAGCGTTCTGCGTTCTTTTGCCAATTAAGACTGTGGGTGTTCAGGGCGATGGAAGAAGCTATGAGCGAGTGTTAGCGCTTCGGGCAGTAACGTCGATTGACGGAATGACGGCAGATTGGTTTGATTTCCCGTCAGATTTTTTGAGACGCATTTCCTCAAGAATCACAAACGAGATACCGCAAATCAATCGCATCGTGTACGATGTTACCAGTAAACCACCTGGTACTATTGAGTGGGAATAGAACCGAATCGTTAGCACATTCTCCTTGAAGAATCAATTTGGGGGCAAATTGAAGTTTGTACATTTACACTGTCATTCGCATTACTCGCTTCTTGAAGCGACCCCTCAGATTAAGGAGTTGGTAAAAAAAACCAAAGCGTTAGAGATGACGTCTGTGGCTCTTACTGATCACGGCAATCTCTTTGGTGCGACGGAGTTCTACTTTGCAGCAAAGGATGCGGGAGTCCATCCGATTTTGGGCATGGACGCATACTTGGCTCCACAAGGCAGGCTTGTAAAGGGAGAGAACCGAGATGCGGCCCGAAAACCTCTTCGCCGACTTGTCCTACTGGCTCAAGATTTTGAAGGTTATCAAACTCTCTGTAAGTTGAGCACAATAGGATATCAAGAAGGTTTTTACTATAAACCGAGAATCGATCTAGAAACCCTTAAAGAGCACAATAAAAATCTCATTTGTTTGACGGGGTCACGTTTTGGAGAGATTGCACAAACTCTAATTGAAGAAGGGCCAGAAGCCGCTCACAAATCTGCGGAATACTTGAAAGATATTTTCACTGACAGATTGTATATTGAAATCACGAGAACGGGTCTTACTGAACTCGACAATATTAATCCCTATCTCATCGATCTAAGCAGAACTCTTCGAATTCCGCTAGTGGCTACAAATGATGTGCACTACCTTGAGAGAGACGATTACTTGGCTCAAGAGGTTATGTCATGCATTTCAAACAACAGGACTCTTCAAGATACAGAGCGCTCGTCTCTCGGAAGCCGGGAGTTTTATTTTAAATCGCAGGACCACATGGCTAAGCTGTTTGCAGATTTGCCAGAGGCTATAGAAAACACAGCTGTTGTCGCTTCCAGGTGTGATGTGAAGTTTCATCTTAAAGATGAAAACGATCAGATGATTTATCATTTGCCGACCTTTCCTACTTCAGATGGTCGCAGCCTTAAAGAAGAGATTAAATTTCAGGCACACAAAGGTTTAGAGAAGCGTTTCGACGAACACCGCTTGAGAAATGAACCCATATCAGACGATCAAAAGAAGTCGTATTTTGAGCGTCTTGAGTTCGAACTAAGTGTTATTGAGAAGATGGGATTTAACGGATACTTTTTGATTGTCCAAGATTTCATTGGTTGGGCGAAATCCCATAACATTCCCGTGGGCCCCGGGCGGGGATCGGGGGCGGGGAGTTTGGTCGCCTACAGTCTTGGGATTACCGATCTGGATCCAATTCCTTACAACTTGATTTTTGAAAGGTTTCTTAATCCTGAACGTATCAGCATGCCGGACTTTGACGTCGACTTTTGTCAAGATCGACGTCACGAAGTCATCGAGTACGTGACGGACAAATATGGTAGAGCCTCGGTTTCTCAAATCATCACATTTGGAAAGCTCCAGGCCAAAGCTGCTGTGAGAGATGTCGGACGTGTTTTGGGAATGACGTTTTCAGAGGTGGATGTCATTGCAAAACTGATACCCGAAAAACTAGGGATTACACTTCAAGAGGCATTAGATACGGAGGCGCGCCTACGTGAACTGATGGAAGAAGATCCAAAGATTGATTCGCTCCTTCAATTGGCCTTGAAGATTGAAGGACGAAACCGGCATGCGAGTGTGCACGCTGCGGGGGTGATAATCTCGGACCGACCACTCGTTGAACATGCCCCTCTTTATAAGGGCGAGCATGGCGAAAACGTGGTGCAGTATGATATGAAGCAAAGTGAGAAGATTGGGCTTATCAAGTTTGATTTTTTAGGACTTAAAACTCTCACGTTGATCCACAACGCACTTGACCTTGTCGAACAAAACCGCGGTAAGAAAATCAAAGTTTCCGATATTTCGTTAAGAGATCCCGGCATTTACCAAATTATGTCTCGCGGAGACACAGCAGGAATATTTCAGTTCGAAGGCGACGGCATTAGCGATCTTATTAAAAAGTTCCAGCCGACAAGTTTTGAAGACATCACAGCTATCAATGCGCTCTATCGCCCGGGTCCGATGCAGATGCTCGACGAGTACGTAGGTAGAAAACACGGGACAATTCCTGTGACTTATCTTTTTGAGGAACTTGAGCCAATCCTCAAAGAAACCTACGGAATCATTGTTTACCAGGAGCAAGTGCAGTTGATCGCAGCTCGTATTGCAAAATACTCTTTGGGCGAAGCCGACATGCTCCGCAGGGCAATGGGTAAAAAAGATACTGCTGTAATGGAGAAGCAAAAAGACCGTTTTTTGAAAGGGGCTAAAGAGAACGGTTTTGAAGAAAAGAAGGCAGCGGAGCTCTTCGATTTGATGGCGAAGTTTGCACAATATGGCTTTAATAAATCTCATGCAGCTGCTTATTGTGTGGTTGCGGCACAAACTGCCTTTTTGAAAGCCTACTATCCAACAGAATTCTATGCTGCCATGTTAAGCACTGAGATGTCAGACACTGACAAGATAGTTAAATATGTCAAAGATGCTCGCTCGCACAAAATTAACGTAAGATCCCCCCATATAAACTTTTCGGGTTACAAATTTAGCGTCGGTGGTGAAGACATATTTTTTGGCCTAGGGGCCATCAAAGGCGTTGGTGAGTCGGCAGTCGACGCCATAACAGAGGCCAGGCAGGCCCAGCCAGAGAAACGCTTCTCAGATCTTGATACATTCTTTAATAGTGTCGACACGCGCCGAGTGAATAAAAAAGTAGTAGAGTGCCTCATCCGGGCGGGCGCTTTGGATGGTTTTGGTTATCACAGAGGTCAGCTAATGGAGCACTATGCGAGCTGGCTTGAGCGAGCTGAGTTTGAGCAAAAAGATAAAGAAGTTGGCCAGGCCTCCCTTTTTAGCATTTCTGAATCGTTCAATGAACAAGATAGATATGTTCCTCCTGAAGCAAAGGAGTGGACTAAAGATGAAATTTTAGCATCTGAGAAATCGGTCTTGGGTTTTTATCTCACAGATCACCCGCTGTCGGGGCTACAAGTTTTGGTAAGATCGCTAGGAGCAAGATATGTGTCGAGTTTTACCGAAAATGACCACAAAACGCGAGTCAGAATTGTTGGTCTGATTTCTTCAATGAGGGAGTTGATCACTAGAAAAGGCACTCGAATGGCATTTCTTAATTTAGAGGACCTCTCAGGCCAAATTGAACTTGTGGCCTTTCCAGACGTGTTTGATCAGAACAAAGAGCGGCTTAAGGTCGATGCTATTGTAGTTGTAGAAGGAACCGTTGAAACCGAGGGCGCGAGGTCAAAACTCATTCTTGATAGTGTTATCGAAGCGGATAATTGGCTGAAAAGAGCGAAGGGATTTCATGTTCGACTATCCGAGGACATGATTGATCGACTGGAAGAGCTGCACAATGTGTTGGCTGAGAACTCAGGTTCGTGCCCTCTGCAGATTGAGGTTGATTTGCCTCAATATGGATATGATCTAAAACTACTTTCTAAAAACCCAACAGGATTGAATCCAGATAAAAACTGGATAGAAAACCTTCACGGAAAGTTCGGCAATCTCGATTTCATGGACATCCAGTTTTAGGTTTCAAGAGCTTTTTGCGGACGCATGTGCTGAGTGCTTCGTACTTAATTCGTTTCATACTATCTTTTTCGGATGCATGAGGCCGAAGCACTTTCCTCTCGCTCAAGGCCCCATGACTTTTAGAATGAAACCGCTACGGATCGCGACTTCAAGAATGGCGGTGGTTCACTGAATCTCGTTACATTTAAACCATGTCCAATTCGCTAGAACACTGTGTGACGTCTTGACGCCTGAGCTCGTTGGAGAAATCGGAGTATAAGTTACCGATCCTTCAGAGAATTCAAGTTTGTACGTAAAGTTAGGGTCATCTATGCCGCTTTTTTTGTATCCTTTAAGCTCAAAAGTAAGCTTATCGGGCCCTCGAAGTTCGTCAGATTCATCTTGGTCTTGCTCTGAGGGGTCACTTGGGAAGTCATATGTAAGGCTGCCGACGAGAAGCTTATCCGCACGGAGCGAAACCACTCCAGAATAAGAGTCATCCATGTACGACATAGAAGAACTGTGTTGGTTGTCATTTGAATCTGGCTCAGTGCCTGTATAGAACATTACGGGCAGAATTCGAACTTCATCTGAACCCGCTGCTCCTTCTTTAATTCCGATTTCGCCGAGGCACCACATTTTATCATTCTGCTGAGCAATCGCTAAACTGGCAAAAAGAGTACTTGTGAGTAAAAGAATAAGTTTCAAGACCGTTTTCATATGGGAACTCCTTTTGGTCAAACCAGATACCATTCCAAAGCTAAATAAAAGACAACGTTGGGAAAGTACAGTCAATTATTCGTGTTGTGAAGATTGTACTAGCTGCTACCTTGTAAAGACCACCCAGGTAAGGTGATCCGCTTTCAGGTCTCATTAATCTGAATTGAGATCCGGGACTTTATACGAGGAGGCACTTCCGATTTCGGGTTACAATGACGCGCTTCAATTCGGTGTGCCTGATGGGCTTGATCGCGCAAGTTTCTACCTACAAACTAAGAAATATAGGACGAATGGATTTATATGGGGTGGAGTTGAGCGGGTGCTTGTCTCAAAGCTTGATTCTGTTAGCGGATCTCATATCAAGTGGAACCTAACGTCTGTAAGGATCTTGTTTCGGAAAGGAAGCGATATGAATACGAACTTTGTGCGACGTCTTGCTGGCTTCATCTGTTTGTTAGCGTTGCAGCCGTCGACGAGTATTGGCCAGGAGCTGATATCGCGAACAGAAGTAGGGCGCTCCGATGAAAAGGATGCCCAAATCGCGCGCGCAAAAATTCAAGAAGAAGTTATTAAGAAAGTCAGCTTAGAGCTAATAGAGAAGATGGTTGGCCCAAAGCAGTTTCAAAAAGACGTTTCCCTTTATGAAAAACGCATATTGCCGGAGTATGAAAGATACATCCCGTTGATCAGACCGGCGGCTCCTCAATCGGATAGAAGTGGCACGTCGATAAAGTTCGATTTGAGTATCTCGCGAAGTAGCCTTGAGCAATTGCTCCGAAGCAAAGGACTTATTAAATCAGGTGAAGCGCCGGCGCTCGTCTTGCCACTTATTGTGGGCTACGACCAGGTTGGCTGGGATACCTTTGATTGGTGGTCTGTTGATACTGTTTCGAGCAGCGACAAAGCGGCGAAGAACAATTCTATGCTGCCATCTTTGTATCGCCGCGTACTAGAAGAACTTAAGGAGCGTTTTAAGACCCAAGGTATTCAATTTGTTGAAACGAACGCCAAGACAGCTCAAAAGTTAGAAGGAGTACCGGCGGGCTCTATAAAATCAGATGTTCTGAAAAAAGTGTCTTCGGACTTGGGCGCGAACTTAGTGTTACGAGGCTCTTTTGGTCTTGATCGAGTCGAAGGAGAAGAGCTGCAATACGAATGGCGTTTTAGAATGTCGATGGTGCATCCAGAGTCCGGAAGAGTTTTGAGCGAGATCAATGAGAGCTTTCGAACTACGGTCGGAGATCCTAAGAAAGTCGTGATGGAGGCCTTCGACAAAGGTTTAAAGGAATCTTCGGACCTCATTGCGAGCGTCGCAGGGGATGTGTGGAAGAGAGGCTTAGTATTTACAGAGCGAGTAGGAATTCTTGTACGAGGGGATGTGGCCACTCTTAATCCAAAAGACATCAAAGAAGCATTCACTCGTGATATATCTTCAATAAAATCAATACATGAGCGTGTGTTTCAAAATGACCTCTTGTACTTAGAGGCCAATGTTGAAGGTGGGCTTGCGGGAGTTAAGTTAGATAAAGGGTGGAGCCTCAAACTTGCCAAGGGCTCTTTACAGTTCGTTGAGAAAGACGACGAACGCTTAGCGTTTAAGTTTATTCCTTAGTGAGAAAAATCGGTTGAGTGATGGTGCTACCCGTCCTTTCGCCTAGTCCTGCTTATCAAAAAGCGCTGAATAAATGATACTGAAGAAGCAGTGGAGCGATAAGATGAGGGGTTGCATGATTTTTAAAAGACTATCTGTAAATCCGCCGCGAGGAATTGAATCAGAGACGTATCTTTGCAATTTTTCTTTGCTTCGCCAAAGAATGCTGCTGACAGTACTGTTGGTATCGGGGCTGTCTGGATGCAGCCTTTTTGGTAGTAAGGAGCCTGAGAAAGTTCCCCCCCCTATATCGCCGCAACTGCGTGATGTCCCTTATTCTGCCCGAGATTTTAAGATGGAGGAGCCGCGGCGCCGAGTTTTTGTTCTGCCGTTTCTCTACTCACTGGGTGAGAACCCGGGCGCAATTTCTCAAGCCGCCCGAGATGGATTTGTTGATCAGCTTGTTCGCACGCGCCAATTTGTGATTCTTAACAACAACGATTTGGCCAGCGACTTTTCAAAAATGGTCGATGAATCGCTCGAGTACAATATTTCGGAGTTTCTCAGCCAAGCCGAGAAAACAGGTGCGGCAGCTATTATCGAAGGAAAAGTTTTAGAAATTCGAGCGAGAAAATCCGGTGATCCTGTTGGCGTTTTTCGAAAAACTCAAGTACGGGTCGATGCCTCGATCAGGATTCGGGTTATATCGGCAAGCAGTGGGCGAGAAATTTTGAATGTGGCTCGCACCAACACGATCGAGACAAGCTCTACGAGTGTAGGTGCTAATGAGCCGGCTGCAAATTGGTTAGATCAAGATCCTTCTCTAGTGCGTGAGGCGGTTTCTAAGGGCTTTCAAGCCCTGGTACCTGATGTCACCTTAGCTGTACGAAAACTTGCGTGGGAAGGGCGGATTGCCCAAGTCAACGGAGACAGAATTTACATCAACGCGGGCAGGGTGAGCGGCCTTCAGGTTGGAGATATTTTGAAGGTACTCGATCAAGGCGAACCTATATTTGACCCCGCTACCGGCGTTCTTATTGGGCGTGCTCCGGGGAGAATGAAAGGGACGCTAGAGATCGTTAATTACTTCGGACAAGACGGCTCTGTTACAGTCGTCCATTCAGGCGCAAACTTCCAAAAAAACGACGTCGTTGAAATGTACTAAAGGAGGTACGCTTGCCCTTAAAAATTAATAGCCAGCAACTAACTACAAAGCTTCGAGGATACTCTTATATTCGTCTATGAGCTGTCTTGCCTGATTCCAAAAGTTATCTTCTAGATCTTCCATACTTTTAAGCTCGGCAATGCCCCAGTAGTCCTGACGTTTTAATCGATCAGGTATCTGAAAGAGTGCTCCATTGAAGCGCATGTTAAAATGATCCAGATGTTTTAAATCCGTAAGCAGATCTTCTCGATCAAGAACGTATCTAAAGAAACTGTCTTCATGGCTGGCAGCAAATAATACGACATGCCTCAGCCACCTGGTGGCGCCATCTTCTGCATCAGCCCAATCCAACAGCTTTCCCCAAACCTTTTGAGCTTTTTCTGAAAGGACAGGTGGTATGTAGCTTTCGGCATGCTGTTTGTCGTGATTTGCAAACTGAAAGGGACCAAGCTTTTGACCATCGGCTCGTAATGTCCTTTCACTGATTGAGACAGGAAACAAACCCAATCCGACCAGGTAGTTCAGATCGACGACGCTAAGATCGCCATAAACCGGGATAAATACTCCATTGGAGGCAAATCTCTCATCCCTTTCCCAAAACGAACCATCTTCTAGATTATTGGTAAAATCACTGAACTTGATTGGTTCTCTAGGACGTGAATCAACTTCAGAATGATAGGGATTATCTTTGTAAAAGAAGCCGCTGAACTCTTCGCCCTCTACCTTATAGGCCATGACGTCAGCCAGAAGAAGCAATCTCTCAAAATAATTAAGACTTTGATTATAAGTCGTGGCATTTTGTAACGAGAACATCAAATTGGCAACGGCCTTCATTTCAGCAAGCCGACTTTGAACTACCTCAATAAATTCTGCAGTATTTGTATCTTCTCTCTCACGTTTTGCAAGGGAGTATCGAAGCGAACTTGAAATCAAGTCATTAGCAACCTGGCTGAAAATACTTTTTTGATCTTGAGTGAGAATCGCGGAAGTCTGGCGCTTTACTCGAGACGGTAGTTCCTTAAAAACCTCTCCAAGCTTCTTAAAATCGACAGGAACAATCTCCGAATCATTACCAAAAACTAAGCAACTAATCGTAGTGGAGTCTTGTGCAAGAGAACTTTGACCCAAAAGAAAACAATATACTGCAAACAGTTGAAACGCACGGAGACTGGCTGTCCCCATACATTTACTTCGCAAATTAAACCGATTCATAGAGCACGTAATCTATCCCAAACAAATTAATACCTTCGCAAAGTTTGTTGGTAGCAACCCTGTGTAGGCATTAGTTAACGGTTAATGTTGGAATCATTTTAGCAGTCTTAAATACTAAGCGTGAGAGCAAAGATTACCTATTGAGGTGTCGAACTTTTAGTCAACTCCATCGCACTAAACAGTGCGTAATTGTACGTTAGATCTACGCAAATCTGGATCCACGCCAAGTTTAAATGTAGAGACGTATACTTGAAAGTTCGCCGCACGATCTCACTCGAGTGGTAACCTCACGCTACTTAGTATTTCTGACAGATCGAATTTTACCTCTGACGAAATTGTCGAGGCTTTCGGCTTAATTCATTTTCTTTTAACACACGAAGATGGCGGTTGGGGTGGCCCTATTGCCACCAATTCGTCGAATCGATTCTTGAGTAAGCTGAATAGGTTTAACCAAGCTTCGAGGTGGCTGTCTTTGGAGAAAACGCGTCGCCCAATTGATCTGCGAAAACCTACTTTCAAAGTCGAAGATCGCTAAATTGCAATCGGGATAAGCATTAGCAAAAAAGCTCTCTTGGTTGTTCATTGTGAAAGCCATGAAAGTTCTTTATAAATTTGGTGTCCACTTTTTCGGGGAAGGTCACTTCCGGGGCTTTGAAAAGGATTTTTTAACCCTAAAAGCGCAGCGGCAAAATAAGATTATCTGTAGAGGTGACTGGCCAGATGGTTAGGACTGAAAAAAATCCTCTCTCTTGCCTAACTTGTAGAAGGTAAATCACACCTTTGATAGTATCTGGTAAGTCATCATTATTGAGGCACGACCCGAATGTACAAGATGAATTTCATTAGATTTCTTTTCGTTACAGAGTTACTGGCGGGGCTTAGTTTTGTTGGTAAAACGTATGCCATTGGGTCCAGGTTTGTGACAGACATACCGTGCAGTCATAAAAGCTGCAGCGTAGAAGCTAATTTTTTATTGAGCTTTCCTGAAAATCGAACTTTAACCCGAGTAAAAGAGCTTGAGCTCAATATTCCGGCACGATTTGAAAAGTCCGTTTTGCCGATCTCGGTTTATCAACCTCGAATGGTTAAAGGCACGTTGAATTTGAGCACGCGCTTTGGTACGGCATTTAGAATTTCTAAGGGCGGGAGCTATCTTACGGTTAGACATGTCATCGAACATTTGACGGGGTTATTTGAGCCCAGTAAAAGTGTCAAGGATGCTAACTTACGTGTGAAGTATGCAAAACTATCAAAAAATGTTTTGGGAACCAGGTTTATCTTTACTCCAACACGCAAAGTGAGTGATCAAACTAATGCAACTCTACTTGATGCCGGAAGGCATTTTTCGATGGACTACATGTTGTACGAATCTAGGCATGATGAGTTAGATGATTCTCATTACGTCAAGTTTGGCCGGTCGCCAAGTTTGGTAGGTGAGAGCTTGTGGTCACTTCAATACCCAGCCTATCCAGAAGCTAAAAGCTGTAACTCAAATGAGAGCGAGGGCTGCAAATCTGAGCGCCGCGTAAATCGAGACCTCTATTATTCAAGCGGTTACTTGATATCGCCCGACGGGCTTTTCCCAAAAAACGAAAATTGCGAGACGGTTTACAAAAAATTGGTAGAGGGGTTAAACAAAGCTTCAGTTACTAATACCCTGTTTACGACCATAGAGGCAAAAAAGGGCTCTAGCGGTTCGCCAGTTTTTAATTCTCAAGGTGAAGTTGTCGGTATTATTCTCTCTACAATTCCTGGGTACGTGGGTAAAGATTTTCAAGTTTGCCCTTTTACCCAAGTGCTACCCATTCGGTGCAGCTCTGAAAAATGCACCGTAGTTTCTAATTGGTAGGCGTTAAATGTTCTTAGATCTATCACCGTTAAAAGACATCGTGATTATCGTCTTCTTTTTTGCATGGGGGGCGGTTCCCCGGTACGAATAGGAAATGCACCGCCCAATTAGTCATGACTGGTTGGGCTTTTGGCTGCGGATTACCTGTTGCCTAGCGGGGAGGCTGCGATCGCACCTGTCTTCACGCTGTTTGTCGGGGTTCAAAAGCTTTCTAGATCGACATGAAAACACATTATAAAATAAAAGGTTCCAATCAAATCCTTATGGATAAGGCCGTCAAAGAGGGGATGGCGCGCACATTATCACTGTGAGGGGTTGTTGAGTCTTACCGAATATGAGATACAACTGGGCCAATGAGTAATTCTGTACAAGAGCGTAAAGTTGAATGTCGTTGGTTAGGGCTGCTTGACTATCAAGAAGGCCTCGGCGTTCAAGCTGAAGTATTTCATCAGGTGAACACAGGATTTTCGGATATCGTACTCGGTATGATATGTAAACCAGTGATCACTCTCGGGCGCTCAACAAAGCTGGCTAGTGTGCAAATTGGTAGTGCGGCACGTTCACTATCTGTACCAATCGTGCAAACAGATCGCGGAGGGCAGATCACTTTTCATGACCCTTCACAATTGGTAATTTATCCGGTTTTGAATCTTCGAAAAAGAGCTTTCGGCGTTCGCGAGTGGGTGAAGTTAATCCTTCAATCCACCGAGCGGGTACTTAAACAAATGGGAGCCGATGTTTGGGTCGACTATGAAAAGATGGGAGTATTTTGCCGTGAGGGAAAAATCGCTTCACTGGGAATTCGAATAAGCCACGGCATAAGCACCCATGGTTTGGCAATTCAAGTATCGCCGCCGCCTGAATGGTCGCACCACTTGAACCTCTGCTCGATGGGCTCTTTTACTGATGGGGGTGTGCGGCTCGTTGGCATAGATGAATTGATCCCATCAAAAGAAAACATGAGCGCAAATACAAACCTCATGGCGAAGCATTCGCTCGCCTGTGCCGATGTTGTTACAAACTTAGATCATTCAGTCGCTTCACTAAATAGAAAAAAAAGTATTTTTGAAATCTGGATTCGCGACTTTGGCGATCGGCAGGCACTTTGATGAAAGCACTGTAGGACGTGTCCTAATTACTGGTAGGTGGTAGAAGCTAAAATACGTTCTGCGCCTGAGGGGAGTTTGCCGCCGTAAATCATGTGATTGCGAAGTACGAGCTGAAGGTACAAACGGGTTTCGTCGTAAGGGATGTCCTCAATAAACTCTAACCAATCGCCTTTAAAACGAGATTTGATCCAGCCGCGATAAGCATCCTGTGAAGCATTGTAAGAGCAGATGGTCGCAATAGGGTCAAACTTGTGCCTTCGAAGCAGCGTCTTTAAAAATGCGGTACCTATGAGAAGATTTTTACTAGGTTCGAACAGTTGATTGTCGGACTTTAGTCCAAGCGTATACGCCCTTGAAATCTTCTTGGCTTCTGTTGGCAAGATTTGCATGAGACCGTAGGCGTGGGCTCCGCTTTTTGCATTTGGATCAAAAGCACTTTCTTGTCGAATGATAGAATAAATTAGGGCCGGATCGACCTTAAACCTTGCTGCGGCGTCATGCACGTCATCGTGAAAGGGTGCCGGATAAAACAAATCCGGATTCTCGACAAATAATTTGTTTCTCTCTTCGGGCTCTAGCCTATTTAATGTGTAAATCAGGTCTTTAAAATTTCCTGAGGCGTACAAAAGTTTAAACAAATCTAACGATTCTTTATCGAGTCGCGCTGGATGATCATCAAGGTATTGTTTCATCTCCTGCTGAGCCCACTCGGGAGCCTTTGATTTGATGAGGATCCTAAGCGTCTGCAAGGCGGACGGAACGCGCTCCAAAACTTCGACAGAGCCTACTTTTCGTTGTGCACTTCTACCAGTGCGTTCCAGTAAAGGTGAAGGCAAGCTTGGTAAAAGTGATTTTTTCTCGAATCCTAAAAGTGTATCTGTGTCGACGTTTTTGTCTTTAGATCTTAACTCAGTACGGCCAGTATTTGGTCCCTCCGAACCGCTTTCATGTTGATCGTTAAGAGAAACATGTAGAGCAACCAATCCGTAGTATCCTTGAGGATCCTCTTTATAAACTTGGTTTAAATCAGAGAGAATGTCTGCCTGCGAATCGTTTTTCTTTCTCCAGATCGCACTCCAGAATTTCCACTTAGAAGCATTCATCTTCGCTTTTTCGAGCTCCTGCGATGCTACTTTAGATATTTCGAGTGATTCACCGAACCGACCTTGGCGAGAAAGACTCTTGGCATAGCTCCAATTAAATTTCTCAAAATTCTTTGAGGCCTTATTCACTTGACCTTGCGCCTGTGCAAAATACTTCGTTGCAGTATTTATCTGAGATTTTTCTTCGTACATTTTAGCAAGGAGCCAATTAAGTTCTGCCTGCATTTCGCTAGAACTAATCTCCTTCAGAAGTTTTGCAAAAGTGTTATGGGCCAAACTCCATTGACCCTCTGTCCAGACAGCTCTTGCGTACCTTACAACCGACTCATAATATTTGCTCTCAACCAGGTTAGCGCTCTTGAATTGCTCTTCAGACCAACTCTTCCATCTTTTCAGCGTCTTGATTTCGGCTGGCTTGTTTTGAGAAATCTTGAGTGCAGAGGCAAGGCCTGAAAAAGCAGAGTAGCGCTGTAAAGGTTTGAGCGTCTGGTCGGCTAAGAGGCGGCCAAACACTCGAAGGGCAGAAGGGAAATGTCGCCGATCTGTGTAGTCATTGGCTGTGTGGAGCAGGAATTCTATAAAGAGCGAATGAGTGTCCTGCCGGCTTTGAGAAGACTTGACTTGTGTGTTGGTCTGAGTAGCACTAGCACGAGAACTAGTAGTAGCCTGAGCGGCAGCATGTTCCACAATAGCTATTATCTGATTCTTCTGCTTCCATCTATCATATATAAGGCTGGGTGAAATCTGGTAGGCAAGCGTAATTAACTCACTACAAAAATCTGTTACAGGGACTTGTATGCGGTGACATTGTTTAAGACCGTAAATTAGCTTCAAGCGCTGCTCAAATGTTTTTGGCTCGAGCCGAACAAACTCTGCGAGAGCCTTGGTGTCATATTTGTAGACGTGAGAAGACTCAATGAACCACTTTCTGATCCATGCAGAACTGATGTTTTGCCAGCCAAAAGAAAGTGGAACAATCTCATCAATTTTTTGTTTATATGACTTTTCGTTGTTGTTTGGGTGAGCTCTCTTTGATGGGAGAGTGTCGGCGATCCTCTCGCTCATTTTGCCCTCAGTGGTACAGTAGAGCCTGAGGTAAGATGTAGAGAGCTCTTTAAGAGTCCCTAAAGACTTTAACGCGATGTTCATTGCGCTTTGGCAGCCCTCTTCTGAGGGGTGTTGTCTTGTTAGGTAAAGGCGAGCGATATCATCTGCTACTTGCTGTTCGTCTTGTTCCGTGAGCTCCGAGTGGAAGGGCCCGCTCGTTGAGCAAGATATGAGAGCAAAAACAAGGCCGCTACTAATTATGTTTCTACCGATGTAAAATATCTTCACGTACTTCCCACCCTTGGCAAGCGGTTGCAACACTACTTCATTTTAAAGGAACTATCGATAAGAGATCAAGTCCGTAACGGTTTTTGCTCTAAGAGCGTAGTTGAATAAATGGCAATCTAGCATCAACTAATTAAGGTTCTGCCTCACAACGAACGTTTCGAATAACTAGTCCCAGATTCCTATAGAAAGCATGAGAGCATTCTGCACAGATGACAATGTGGATTCCCCCGAGTTTCCGGCAACGTATTCACTATTTGCAAGCGGACGGTTCCACATCGTGTAAGAATATTCGAGCGAGGCCGAGAAAGAGCTGAAACGATACTTCATCTCTAAGACTGGTTTTAGGAGAAAGCCTCGAAACAGAGGCTGGAGGCCTAAACCCAGCTGACCAATTGCAGCGATTGTCCACCTGCCCATTAACGGAGAATAATGAAGTCCAATTTTTTGAGAGAACATATAAAAATCCACTGAGCGAACACCCACCACAGATCCATTTTGCGTAAATACAGGATAGGGATTGTTAACAAGGCCGGGGCCACCTTCAACCGACCATGGGTAAGATAGTGCACGCCTTTTCATTAAGAAGACATCGTAATTAAGAGGATTGAAGTCCGTACTTTGAGTGACACCGGTGGAAGATTTAAAGGCAAGAGTTGCCTGATCCGCTCTTACCGTCGCTTCCAGGCCCCAATCGTCAGTTTTGTGAAACCACTGGCCCTTTACTAGAATCGATTTTGCATCGGTAGTTGAACCTTCACCTTTTGCAAGTGTAGATGCAATTGGAACTCCCGATTGATCAAAATTCTCAGTGAGAGTTCCGTAGCCCAACTTAACCTGCCAGTTTTCGCCGCTCTGTACGCGCACTTTGGAAGCCTTCGAAGGTTCGCTGGCGGTGAGAGAATTTGAATTTATGGGAGTGAATTCTGTCGGATGACGATCCAATGATGTGATTCGAAAGAAGTAATCGTTTCCGGGTGCAAGAGCGATATTCGCTGAGGTATCTTTAGAAAAGTGCATCTCTACAATTTTTGAAAAATTGGGTGTGAGGCTTACTTCAATTCCGTATGACTGAGCCTTGGCTGCTTTAGTCCAGTCGACCGGAATGAGAGCTGGCTCAATGCCCGTTAAATAGAAAGTTCGATCAGGACCAACTTCTTGCGGGGGCGGGATGACGAGATTTTCCCGTTCGATTTGATAATCCGCGGTTACCCAAAGCGACACATGCTCCATTTTTCGCGCACGCACTCGCGCGTAATATTGGCCGGGTGTTGGCTGCTTTGGAAGAGTGAAGTAGGGGTTCTTCGTTTCCACCTTTTGGATGGATGTGCTAAAGCTTTTGTCCTGTGAAAATTCGATTTCATAACGATCAGCTACAGGTACCGTTTCCCACTGCAGCGTGAGTAGATTTTTATTGTAAAGTTTTACAGGGCCCGACATTGGTCGAAGAGGTTCTGGCGCGGGAATTTTTAATGAACGGACATATTGGGTTTTTATAGCGCTTGAGGACTTACCTATGTGACTTCCGTCTTCGGCCAAAGCAGTGATTCGCCAAAAATAAGTACCATGCGATTCAATCGGCACTTCCACTTGATTAGAAGTCGTCTCTACGGATTTTGCTTTGCTGAAGCTGGAATCTTTTGAGACTTCAACACGAAATTTTTCAGCAAATCGCTGTGCTTGCCAACTGAGTGGTATTGGCCGTGCGGGTAATCCCATATCTTCTTCTCGGTCCACAAAATCGTACACGATTGGTGATGTCAGCGGTCTAGGTGGTGTGAGTTTGATTCTAAGAAGTGATGGCGTTGAGAATTGTCCGACCGTGCCTGCGCCGTCGATGCCGGCAACTCGCCAGTAGAACGTTCCTACAAGGTACCCTTGCCATTCATAGCTCGTGCTTGTGGAACTCTCTTTTACTAGCACTGTTTTAAAGTTCTTGTCTTTAGCGATTTCGATTTGGTACTCACTGGCTTTTGTTATTTCAGACCATTCTAGGATAGGCGCGCCTAAATGCCCTTCCTTTGGGCTACTCGAACTTTGCGCTTTGAGTGAGATCGCGCTCAGGCAAAGAGTAAAAAAAGCAACAACGGGCCAAAGCAATTTCTTAACGGAAGAAAAAATTTTGTTCATAATAGAATCATAGAAAGTTGCTACGTAGGAGTAAAGCCGATAGTCCTTAGGGCGCTAAGAATGAGCATTTATTATTAGACGGGCCCTTCGGCTAGACTCCTCGAGAAAGTGCTAGCCGAGATCCTGGTCAGTAGGATCTTTTTCAGGTAGTTCGCTGGGCACTTCGAAGTCCCACTCCGGGCGTACTTCTGGGGCGGGTAATCTTGGGGCTCTACGAATTTCTATTTTTTGGGTTCGGTGTTGAGTCATGAAGCTCTTGTAATGGCCAAAGACTCGCCAAAATATGGGACCCACGTGTTTGGTTTTCCATCTCACTTCTGATTTATCTACACGTGCACGGTGAATAAGGTTTTCTTCTTTGAAGTCAGCCGACGTTGCAATTTCAATCTGAAAATCAGAAAGCTCGTAGGGGTTTTCCCATTTGAAGTTAATTGTCAGCTGAGGTTTATCCAAAATAAAGATGGCGTTCGTATTTGGCTCAAGCAGAGGCAAGGCCTGAAGTTCTCTTGCGATATGTTGGAATTGGCGTGGCGGTGACCAGGACTTGTCGGTTTTGGCGGCAGTCCTTTTGGCTCGCAGATAGTACACTCCCTCTTTTAGCGGTGGAGACCTAAATCGTGTCGATCCAGTCAACCCCTGATGAAGGACGTTTTTAAAATTCTTGTCGCTCGCTACTTGAAAATCAAAATCGCTAGTCTCACTGTCTGCTCCAATCTGTATATCTACAACGCCCGCGGGAGAATTGTTCGCACTGGCCACCCACCGGCCACTTTCTTCGGCTTCTTTAAGAGAGAATAAATTTATATCATTCTCGGCAGGCAATTCAATCGTTGGAGGGTCAGTCAGTACCAGTCTAAAGCTCTCCGGTTCAGAGATAAATTCCTTTTCATTCGTTGAAGCCGGTTTGCGAAGCCGCCAATATCGACTTCCTCTGAGTTTCTCAATTGCAATATTGGCTTGCTCTTTATCTGATGTCAGTTTGTGCGTGATGTCTGCAAAGCTGGTTGTGTTTGAGAATTCAACCGTCAGTTTTGCTGGCTTGTTGGATTTCCATTTAAACGTTGTCACATCCTTCAAAGATCCTAATACCTGCTCATTGCCCACAGGCGAGAGCGCTTCAGCAAGAATGTCCGTTACGGCTGCCTTTTTGTTTTCTAAATCGAGCTCGAGTGACTTAGACGAGTCGACCTGTTGATTTAGAACACTGAGGTTACCTTTTTGCACAGTAACCCCGAGCTTGTTCCCATTTGCGGTTACTTTAAACTTGGCATCCTTTGGTGTAATTGTTACGGTTTCTCTGCCGCGGGTGATACCGAAGTTTCCACTTTTGACTTCCGCTTGAAAACTTCCGCTTTCTAGTTTTAACATCGGCAAGCCATCCACGATTCGAGCAACAATCAGCGTATCTGCATCTAGCGTAATGCTGGCCTGATTTGTGATTTGTAGTGTAGCCTTACCGTCGCTGCCAGTGAAGACCCGGTCCCCGTTAAAAATATCTTGTTCTGTTTGAACTGGAAACCAAGCAACAGATGTCTCAATCCGGCGTCGCACATTTTCGGTAGCGTCTACTACGAGACCAATCTTTTTAAGAGAATCAAGCTCAGCAGAACTTCTTAAAAGAAGTCCCCCGTTATATAGCGCATACATAGAGCCTATTAGGCAAAGGAGGGCGCCGCCAATTAGAGAGCGATCTACCCTCGACAAAGTTTGATCTTCGTTCATCCTATGAATCTTTTCGGTTTATGGGAAACGTGGTAGAACGGAACATAAGTCTAGTTTAAAGTAGTATTTTAAGGCTCTTGAACAACTAGTCCGATAAGTAAAAAGATGGGATCAGAAAATCGAGTTCGTTTTTCGCTTAAGTATAGGCTATTGCTTTTGCTAGTGACGCTGGTTGTGAGCTCCTTGGGGTTTTACCTCGTCATCGCATCGAACCTCTTTAGAAATGACAAGATGGCGTACATCTTCGATTCTAATGCAGAGTTATCGCGCAACCTTTCGATTCAAGTTCAAAGCCAGATAGCGGGGGCTACTTCAAAAATTGACAACTACCTTCAGCTTCTAGACCCGGCTCGCACACGCTTTACACCGGAGGCTCAAAGTCGTATCGAGTCTGATCTCACTTTTAATCGAATTATTTTGATACGACCGGGTTCACAAGGGGGCTATTCAAAAGTAGCAGACGCTAAAAAAAAATCGATTGAAGACGAGCCGCTCAAAGACGTACTCACTCACAACTTTGTAAAGTCTACCGATCTCAACGGCGCTTCAATTTTAAAAACAAATTCAGATTCGTACTGGATTGGAGTGCGCATTGGCGATGAAAGTACAGATCAAAGGCTGATTGCTGCCGTTCATATGGTTTCCGAGTCTGCATTTAACGATATAAGTCTTGTCGGCGCCTACGGTCGATTTTTAGTTGATGAGAACGGCGTTGTTTTAGCGAGCAATGGTTACGCCTCGTTAAACAATTTTGCTGATTGGTCCTTCTTTCAGGAGATCAGACAAAAGAATCTTCCTGGTGGAACATATCGAGACGTAAATATGATGGGAGAGCCGGTACTTGTGTCTTACTCTAGCTCTGGAGCCGGTAAGATTTCAATTGTAACTTTGATAAAAGAATCAGAGGCTTTGAAGGCTATTGAAGAGCTGATTCAAAAATCTCTCTTAGTATTCTTGGCGCTTGTATCTGCATCGGTGATCGTCAGCGTTGTTGCCTCGGGCCAACTAACGAGAAAACTTAGAGCTCTTGCCGATGCAGCAAAAGAAGTAGGCCAAGGTAATTTTGATGTTCGTGTGGGTATTGAATCGAATGATGAGGTCGGAAGACTCGCCGAAGGATTCAATGCGATGGCTGGAGAGATCGAACGGCTGATTGATGAAACGCAGAATAAAGCTCGAATGGAAAAGGAACTAGAAACCGCCAAAACGGTTCAAGAAACTCTGTTCCCCGACGCACGGATGGAGAACCAATCCGTATCTGTTGATGGCTTTTACGAACCGGCGAGTGAGTGCGGTGGAGACTGGTGGCATTACAGTCAGGTAGGTGACAAAATTTACTTTTGGATTGGGGATGCTACAGGGCATGGAGCACCAGCCGCATTGATAACTAGCGCAGCAAAGTCTGCAGCCACAATTATCGAAAGACTCCCCGGAGTAACACCAAAGATTGTAGTTGAACTTTTGAACGCGGCAATTTACGAAACCTCTAAGGGTCGCATATTGATGACGTTCTTTTTTGGATGTTTGGACCTACAAACTGGAAACCTCTCTTACGTGAACGCGAGTCATGACCCGCCCTATCTTCTGGCCGGTGATATAGAAAAAATCAAAAAACGAGACCTTGTCACACTTAACGACTTGATTGGCAAGAGGTTGGGCGAAGGCCCGGACACGTTATATGAAGAAGTGTCGTTAGATTTAAAACCGAATGATTTAGTCATTTGTTACACTGATGGCATCCCAGATATAAAGAGCCCTGAGGGTGAGGCGTGGGGGGAGAGAAGCTTTTTGAAGGCCCTCATGGATGCTGCTAATGAAAACAGAAGCAGTCAAAGTGTAGCGATTGCACTTCAAGATCGAATGGCTTCTTACAGACAAAAATCTCCGTTAGACGACGATGTGACATGTTTTCTTTTTCAGTACAAAGGAGCGGCGTAGTATATGTCGGCAGCTCAAGTGCTGAATCAGTCATCACTGCAAATTATTCCCAATGCGACTGCCGCAGAGCTTGTCAA
The DNA here is from genome assembly GCA_002778785.1 of Bdellovibrionales bacterium CG10_big_fil_rev_8_21_14_0_10_45_34. Classification (GTDB taxonomy): domain Bacteria; phylum Bdellovibrionota; class Bdellovibrionia; order Bdellovibrionales; family 1-14-0-10-45-34; genus 1-14-0-10-45-34. Next base: position 323,515 of record PEZS01000001.1, read on the forward strand.
CGCTGTTTTTCAAGGCGCGGCCTTGCATGCAGTTGCTGACAACCATGAAGACAAAGAAAACGAAGTTGCAACCGCCACGCTTTTAGATACAAATCCTTTGGACTTTTTGAGAAAGTGTCCAAGAATCCTGTTGGATCCGAAGCAGATAATGTCAGAAGCCATTGAACTTGAAGAATATTGGATACAATCGACAAAGCAAAAAGTAAGACTGGTTAAAAAAGTTCGCGAGTTCGTTGAATCTATACCTAAGGCTTCGAGCGTAGTCGACAGTGCTCTGATGGTAGCGGACGAGCTTATTACAAATGCTTTGTTTAATGCGCCTGTCGATGAAGATAAACATCACGTTTATAATGATCTCGACAGAACGCACCAGGTGAATCTTGCCGAGAAGGATATGGCTAGATTGTACTTGGCGACTAACGGCTCAAGACTCGTTGTAGGGTGCCGCGATCCGTTCGGCTCGCTAAGACCCCAGGCTTTAGTTCAGCACATTAAGAAGACCTTTGACGAGGGCATCTCATCTGCAATGAATATGGGGGGCGGGGGAGCGCATATTGGCTTAAGAATGGTGCTCGATGTTTCGATGAGTCTTTATATTGTGGTCGACCCTTGGAATACTACCAATGTGTTTGCTGTTTTGCCTATCGGAAGACGCTACCGACAGATGGATGATGTCCCGAAGGCGCTACATGTGGTCAATTTAACTAAGTAATGGAGTGAAATTATGGGCGCACTAAAAATCAGTGAAGAACATAATGGGACAGCTAAAGTTCTTGCGTTCGAAGGCAGTATCGACGAAGACACCGTATTTTCCAATCTCGATATCTCTCATGCGCAAGAAATAGTTCTTAACTTAGATAAAGTTGCGGGAATAAACTCCTGCGGAATCAGAGAATGGATTAAGTGGCTCAATACTCGCTCTCCAAGTTCTCATATTGTATTTCAAAACTGCCCAAAGGTTATTGTTGATCAGATGAATATGGTTTCTGGATTCTTGCCAGAAGGCGCGATCGTAGAATCATTCTATGTGCCCTACTACTGTGAGGAGTCGGACGTAGAAACAATGGTACCATTTTTTCGCGGAAAGGAGTTTAACGGCTCCTCAGTGAATGCTCCTGAAACAGTACCATGTTGGAAGTCAGGGCAGCCGGCTGAGATGGATGTTGTCCACGCAAAGTACTTTAAATTTCTCCAGACTCAATCAACTATGTAAGTAGAAGGCAGCCGTTGATGGACTATTCAATCTTTGATTCTCTGATCGATGCTGTATGCGTAATCGATGATCAAAGAAGGGTAGTCTACTCTAACGAAGCACTCGCCAATCTCATTGAAGTAAGACATCGCAAGATCAAGCCAGGCTTGTTTGTGTATGATTTTGTAAAGTTTAGTGATCCCAATTTTTTTTGTATGCCTCACGGAGAGTGGGGCAAGCAGGCAAGTACGCCTTATAAGGAAGTTGAATTTACGGCTTCCTCCGGTAAAGTTGGTAAAGTTCAAATGGCAATTCAACCAGATCCGAACGCGGCATCAAATGGCGGAAGATGGGTTATACTGGTGCACGACGTGACGCTAGAAGAAAGCCTACACACAAAATATCATGGTGAACTCGAGCAAAAAGATCAGCTAATTAAGGAATTAAAAGACGCCCAGCTTAAGTTAGAAGACTATTCTCATCGCTTAGAAGAGATGGTAGCAGAGAGAACAAGGCAATTAAAAGAGGCCAATCGCACACTAGATTCGATGTTAAACTGTTTGGGACAAGGTTTTTTGGTTTTTGGCATCGACGGTAAATGTCTACCCACTTACTCAAGAGCGTGTGAAAACTTGCTAGAAGTCTCCCCAGCAGGTAGGTTTATTTGGGAAGTCTTGAAACATCCCGAGAACAAGGTCGAAGAGTTAAAAAAATGGATGATTCCGCTTTTTATGGAAGTGCTTCCTTTTAAGGATCTAGCACCCTTTGGGCCAAATAGGTATCACGGAACTCATGGACGTCACGTCGTTCTTACCTACCATCCGGTGAGAGACGAAGAGACTAAAAAGGTAATCGGAGTAGTGCTGGTTGCAACAGATAAGACAGACGAAGTAGAAGCACAAAAAACCGCAGAAAGAGAAAAGGCTTACGCAAAGATGGTGCTAAATATGCTAAAAAATCGTGGGATGTTTTTAGCATTTATTGGGGAGGCCCGAGAAATTCTAGTGGATCTTGCTTCGTTGGCAGATACCCAAAAGGACGATCTTGATGTCGAGTATGTCTTTAGATTGGTGCATACGTTCAAAGGATCTGCCGCTGCTTTTTCAGTCATGCCGGTGGTCGAGATTGCCCATGAATTTGAATCGAATTTATTTGAACTCAAAAGCGCAGGCAAATGTGTTACTTCTGAATATTTGAAGGGAGTGACAGCTAAGCTGCAGACTGTATTTGCCAACTTCTTAGACGAAAATGGTAGTCTGTTAGGAGTTAGTTTCGAAAACACCGGAAGAAGAAGAGAGTTTCCGGTTTCGACCTTAGAGGCGTTCGGATTTGAAATTGCAAAAACCGGTCCCAAGCCACTTCTTGAAAATTATGTAAAAGAGTTTGTACTTGAGCCCTTTATTGGTCTTTTTGATCACTTTACGGATATACTTGCATCGATTGCTGTCAAACTAGGAAAGCAAATTCAACCACTTCAACTGAACTTTGAGGGGGGGCTGAACGTTTGGGCCACGCCATATCAAGATATGCTTCAGAACGTAATTCATTTGTTTCGAAACATGATAGACCACGGCATAGAGACTCCTGAAAAAAGAATTGAAAGCGGGAAGGCGGAGCTAGGGGTCATCAGAGTCAGCGCGATCAGGGATTTACAGAAGATTCGCATTTGCTTTGAAGACGACGGCGCGGGGATTGATCCTGAGATGGTCAAAGCCAGGTGCCTTGAAAGAGGTATTGCTTTAGGAAATCCCGCCGACGCCCATTCTGTGATACAGGCGGTTTTTGCAAGCGGCTTCTCGACGAAAGACGAGGTCTCTGAAGTCTCAGGACGAGGCGTCGGTATGGATGCGGTGAAGCATGCTGTCGAAAAGATTAATGGCGAAATCGAAATCTTTTCTCAGCTGGGACAGGGCACTAAGGTTGTGATTATAGTTCCCCTATTTCAAAATTTAGAACATTATGAATCTCTAAAACAAGCTGCTTGAGGTATTTCATGTTGAGTAACGATGCCGCTATTTTGGTCGTTGATGACGCCGTCACGATGAGAGCCCTCATTAAGGACTATTTAAAAAAAATGGGCTATTCTAATATTTTTGAAGCCCGAAACGTAGAAGAAGCAACGCAAACCTTTGAGAGATTGGAATCTCAAGGTGTTCGCCTAGAGTTTGTCTTTGCAGACATGAATATGCCAGGCGGAACAGGCATTGATTTTTTAAAGAAAATTCGCGCTCTTCCTCAGGGTAAGAACTTGCCGTTTGTAATGATCACAACCGAGGGAGAAATGAACACGGTTACCGAGGCTGTGATGAACGGGGTCAGTGGTTATCTGCTCAAACCAGTGACCCAGCCAGCTCTTATGGAGAAAATGGTTGAAGCTTATAAAAAGCATCACCAAGAGAAGCTTTAGTGTCTCAGCATAGCCAGTCTCAAAATGCTCTTGCTTTGGCAGCCCTCGGAGTTGTGTTTGGAGATATCGGAACATCGCCTCTCTACGCTGTTCGTGAAGTTTTTTTCTCGTCCTCCCATTTGAGTCTTAGCCCTGCACATGTCTTGGGAGTGCTCTCACTCATATTTTGGTCGCTTATCCTCGTCATTTCTCTGAAGTATATCACTTTGCTCTTAAGATCTGATAATGACGGTGAGGGCGGCATTATGGCTCTTCAAGCACTATTGATGAAACGTCGCACAGGGAGTCCAACCTCCAGAAGTCGATTTTTTATTCTTTTAGCTCTTTTTGGTTCAGCTCTTCTGTATGGGGACGGAGTCATCACGCCTGTAATAAGTGTTCTTGGGGCACTCGAAGGACTTCATGTGGTTTCGCCGGTTTTTGATCCGTGGGTATTGCCGCTTGCCTGTATCATCATCCTGTTTATATTTCTCCTGCAGCGTTTTGGGTCACAAAAAATTGGAACACTGTACGGACCCATTATCTTTATCTGGTTTGTGACAATGGCAGTGATGGGAGCAGTGGCCATAGCGGAGTACCCCCAAGTATTTTGGTCATTGAACCCTGTTCACGGTGTTCGTCTGCTTTTAGAGGATGGAACGACTTCTCTAGTAATCCTCGGCAGTGTCTTTCTTGTTGTGACGGGCGGTGAGGCTCTTTATGCAGACATGGGTCACTTCGGGGCACGGGCCATACGCCGTGTTTGGTTCCTTTTGGTGCTACCTTGTTTGCTGCTTAATTACTTCGGGCAAGGGGCCTTATTGTTAAGTGGGCGCACTGACATCACCAATCCTTTCTTTCAGCTGGCACCGAGCTGGGCATTGATCCCTCTTGTGATTCTTTCGGTCTTTGCGAGCATTGTCGCCTCTCAAGCTGTGATTTCTGGTGTGTTCTCTCTCACAAAACAAGCTGTGCAACTGGGTTACTGTCCACGGGTCAAGATAGTGCACACATCGGATAGAGAAATAGGTCAGATATTTGTACCTTTAGTAAATAGTTTGATGTGCTTAGTCTGTATTTGGGTGGCACTTACTTTTCAAGAATCTTCGCGGTTGGCTTCTGCCTATGGGCTAGCTGTTACGGCGACCATGCTTATTACCACAATAATTGCGTTTGTTATGGCCAAGAGTTATTACCCGAAGGCACTTTTTTGGCTAATTCCAATCACAGGTTTGTTTTTGATAGTTGATGTTGGCTTCTTTGTTTCTAACGCTATTAAGTTTTTTGACGGTGGCTGGCTTCCGATAGCTGTTGGGATTGGCGTCTTCGCAGTGATGGCAACGTGGAACAGGGGGCGCAGAATATTGGCGGCATCTTTAGACAATACATCGATCGATGTTGGTGATTTTATACACAAGGTTGAAGTCGAAAAGACTATCCGAATTTCCGGATCAGCGGTTTATATGTCTTCAACACAAGCAAAAATACCGAGGATACTTGAGTCGCTTTGGTCTTATCAAAAGGTGCTTCACAAAAATATTATTCTGATGAACGTAAATTATTTAGACTCGCCTTATTGTCGGTCTGAGGACTATCTTGAAGTTGTAGAACTTGGGTCAGGGTTTTACAGCGTTTCATTTAAAGTCGGTTATTTACAAAAACCAGATCTGAGAAGAGCTGTGGCAACCTTAGCACTTCAGGGATATCCTGCAGATCTCGATAAGTCTGTCTTCTTTTTTGGGCGCGACACAGTGATACCTGCAAAGAATAAACAAATGGCGAGATGGCGAGAACATCTCTTTGCCTGGATGGCTAGAAACTCCTACCGGGCGCCAAACTATTTTGATGCCCCTCTTGGAAGGGTCGTAGAAATAGGTTTACAGGTTGAAGTTTAGCCTCAGAATGACGCACCAAAGCGGTCAGCTTCCCTGAAAAGTTATTACCGGTCAGAATCGCTGGAGAATTACACAAATAGCAGAACTAAGAAAATTGCCATGATAATAGCCAATTTCAAAAAAGTAGACAGAGTAAACTTCTAGTCTCGAATAGGTCTGCATTCAGCAGGCATGGTCTTCGCAACATTTAAATACATGGACCGATCAATCATCAGAATTATTTCTTTGTCTCAATTTAGAATGCGTTTCAAACTGATACACTTTTTGTTAGCGGGCTTTCTCGTCGGCTGCGGAACGGAATTCAAAACAGTCCCTGGCTGCGTTGATGGAAGCTGTGGAACAGATGCATCCTCCTCTCTTGGTGGTGACAATAGCGAAGGGGGTAATAACCTCCCAGGAACTCCCGGGGGCAGCAGCGGTGGTCCTGGTGCCGGCTCAGATCCAGGAGGAGGGCCCGGCGGTTCAGCACCAGCTCCCGTAAATGCATGTGCAACGACGCCAGAGAGTTTTATACCGGACTGGGTTTTAAACTATATCCCTGAAAAAGAATTTTATATTTCACCAACCGGAAACGACAGCAATGCAGGAACATCACCTCAGGCACCACTTAAATCTGTTGCTGCAGCTGTAGCCAAAGCCGGCCCAGGAGTTCGCCTTAACTTTATGACAGGCACATGGAACTGTGTTGGGCTTTCTTTTAACAACATTAAAGGTGGCACAGCTCGACCGCTTTCTATTCGATCGGTGGATGGTCTAAGAAAAGCAAAATTCAATTGTGCTGGCTCTGGTGATATGGGATTTATTTCAACGCAAGGTTTGATTATTGACGGGGTTGAGGTATCGCACTCCGGTGGTCATGGTATTTACATACGTGGAGCCACTAAGACGGATCAAGCTAACAATGCAGTCGTGATGAACTCTTACATTCATCATACTGGTTACGCTTGTTTAAAGAGCAATTGGTCAGACTATATTTCTGTTATTAACAGCGAGTGTGCCTATGCGAATCCTGGCCGCCTGATGTTCGAATTCGTGGCATCTGGCCACGTTGCCTTAGCTGGAATCGACGCCCACCACGGTGGAGCTTTCAACGAAGTGAAAGGCGGGATCGATTCTGCGATTCTTTTTGGCAACTACATTCACGACAACAACACCGGCATAAGTATTTACGTCGGCGGGCCAGGCACAGGTTATCAGTTTTTGGTTGATCCGTCCGTTACTTATGAAGCGAAGAATGTAAAAGTCTGGAACAATGTGATGATAAATTCCGGAACAACGGCATTTCGTTTTGATGGTTGCCAAGACTGCATCGTCGCGAACAACACCTACAGTGTTAACAATTCTACTTCAGCTATGAGAATTCTGCGAAATGAAATTATAGGTGGCCCAAGTGGAAATATTTATACTCCAAACAAAAATTTGAAGATTTACAACAACATTTTTTCTACACAGGGAAATTTCGTTTGGATGATCCCTGGGCAGCAATCGGAGACAGTTGGGCTAGAAATGTCTCACAATGTTTTTTACTGGGGAGGTGGAGGCGCCTATCCCGGAACAGATATTGAATACAAAAATTTACCAAACTCCTTCTATCAGATCGTTCCTGGTTTTGTTAATCCTCTTACTAACGTAGCTTTGCAGCCTTCAAGTCCAATAATTGGCAAGGGCAAGGTTTTGGATTTTATAAATGGTAACTACAACGGTGACTGTTGGAATGGTGCCCCTAATATCGGTGCACTTTAGGCGCCGCTGCCAATACGTCCAAGCTACAGCGCGAACGCAAAGAAATGAATTTCCGACGGGGTCCCCCCTAGTATTTTGTTTCAGTAAATGAAGTAATTGCTATTCTTCTATATGAGATATCAAACTCAATGTCCTCTGAGTGCGTCTCTAAAACGATCTGAACGGCACTACCTGCCTATACCGTCTTGCCGAGACTCACTCGGCTTAATCCAATAGACTTGATGGACTCCCCAACCTATACTGCATACTCCTGATGCAAGGAGACGATGGGTACCATTTTCAACCATTCCATTTCCCCAAAAAAGAGCGAAGTAGTTTCGCCAAAGCAGTCAATACTTGTGATCGATGACAGCTCCGACACCTTAGAGTTGCATCAAATTGTGCTCGGTTCAGCAGGATTCGACGTTATCGCGGCTGACAGCGGTGAGAAAGCACTCCAGCTTCTGTTAGAAATCGATGAGCCCAACCTCATCATATTAGATATGCAAATCGGTGATATGAATGGTCTGGAGTTTCTGAATTTGCTGGAAAAGGTGAATCCTGAGATTGTTCAACATGTACCCGTAGTTTTTTTGACAGGTATGAGCGAGGTACCTAAAAGTAAGGCAATCGGATTTATCCGAAAACCTGCCGACAACGACGGGTTTCTTAAAGCTGTAAATCACTTTATCGAGATTGGACAGCACGCGCCTTACAAACGAAAGTGACAATCAGCTTACCGACTACCGGTTAGACTCACCGCCAAGTAATTTGAAGCCCCTTTAGGAGGGATGTACAGTTTGAAATCTAACACTCTGAAGTCTAAAATCGTGCTGAAAAGCAAAAAGAGAATACCTGATCAACCCAAACAGGAAACGCGTCGGTTGCGCGACAGCTTTCCGATAGTTGGTATAGGGGCTTCGGCAGGGGGGCTGGAAGCCTTTTTGCAGGTCTTTTCGACTATGCCCACTGATACTGGGTTGGGGTTTGTACTCGTGCAACACCTGGATCGAACACACCCAAGCATGTCTGTAGATATTATTGCTAGATCGACAAATTTAAAAGTAGAAGAGGTGAAGGACGGCACACGTATTGAACCTAATCATATCTACGTAATTCCTCCAAATTTTAATATGACAATAAATGAAAGAGTGCTCAGTCTTTCTACCCGGGATGTGTCTCCTGGGCAAAATATGACCATCAATGTTTTTTTGCAATCTCTCGCCATATCAGAAAAGAGCAGAGCGATTGGCATAGTGCTGTCTGGAACAGGCAGCGACGGTACAAGTGGGTTAATGGCGATCAAAGTAGAAGGCGGCATTACCTATGCCCAAGATCCAAAAACGGCAAAGTATCCGGGGATGCCCCAGAGCGCAATAACAGCAGGTGCTGTGGATCTGATTTTAAGGCCTGAAAGTATTGCCGCCGAACTTTCAAGGCTGGTGGCACATCCCTACATTGCCGCGGAAGAGTTTGAGATAAGTAACCAGTTTGACGAAGGTGAGGATTCAAATTCGGCATTATCAGAAGAAAACTCTGAGGTTGCTCCCAATGACCAAGCTCTCGAAAAGTTATTTGCCCTACTACGATCTCAAAAAAAGGTCGATTTTTCTGGGTATAAAAAAACCACTATTATGCGCCGAATCCAGCGACGAATGGTGGTGCAAAAACGCCAAGATCTTTTGGAATACGTCAAGTTTCTCGAGACTCACGAAGAAGAGATTCAAGCTCTTTACGATGACATCCTTATTAACGTCACCGATTTTTTTCGTGATCCAGAGTCGTTCGAGGCATTGACAAAAGAGGTACTACCTAATCTTTTAAAAAATAAGCCCAAGGGGAGCACTATTCGCATTTGGGTTCCAGGTTGTTCGACGGGCGAAGAGGTTTATTCGATTGCCATTGCTCTGTTAGAAGTTTTAGAAACCCGGGCACAGCGTAACGCCGTTCAAATATTCGCAACAGATATCAGTGAATATGCAATTCAGAAAGCTCGCACAGGACAGTATAGCGATAGTGTAGGTGGACTTTCGCAACCACGCCTCAGTCGGTTCTTTCAAAAAATTGATGGTGGATATCAGATCATAAAAGCGGTCAGGGATCTTTGTCTCTTCTCTCGGCATGACGTAACTAGCGATCCACCATTTGCAAAACTAGATTTGATTTCTTGTCGCAATGTAATGATTTATTTTGGCAAAGATCTGCAGAAAAGGGTCATTCCAATTTTTCATTACGCCCTTTTACCTAGCGGTTTCTTGTGGCTTGGTCGCGCTGAGAGTCTCGGAGATTTTTCGCAGCTCTTTAGTTTGGTCGATAAAGTTCATAAAATTTATTCTAGGTCAAGCGTGCCAACTCCTATGATTCGGTTTTCTTCTAAGCAAGCTCAAGCCATCCCAGATGTTTCAAAAACCCTCAGGCACGCTACCAAGAATGACAGTGAGTTTCAAAGGGACGCAGATAAGATACTGCTTTCAAAATATGCTCCGGCGGGAGTTATTGTAAATTCTGATCTTGAGATATTGCAGTTTCGGGGTCGCACTGTGCCTTTTTTGGAGCCTGCGACGGGCCAGCCAAGTCTCAACCTCATAAAAATGGTTCGACCTGAGTTACTCGCTAGTCTTCGAACAACAATTCAATCGGTAAAAAAGGCGAATAAGGCCATGGTGCGAAGTGGTCTACATTTTGAGTCGGATGGCAGGCATATCAGCTGCGACCTTGAAATAATCCCAATCGATCCTAAGGCGTTGGTAAAAGACAGAAGGTATTTAGTTCTCTTTAAAGAGCCAAAGACGGGTGAGTTCAGCTCAAAAGACGATAGTAAGCGGGGCAAAAAGGGCGCAAAAACGAAGGCGCGCCTCAAGGAAGATAAGCGCACGTCCGAGTTGCTCGCCGAACTACTAGAAATAAAAGATTTCCAGCAAGCTCTTGTCGAGCAGTATGAATCTACTGAAGAAGAGCTGACGTCTGCAAACGAAGAGTTACAAAGCACAAACGAAGAGCTGCAGAGCACGAATGAGGAGATTGAAACCGCCCAGGAAGAACTGCAATCTACGAACGAGGAGCTTATTACGGTGAATGAAGAGCTGCAGATGAGAAATGCGGATCTTACGACTTTAAGTAGTGACCTTAATAACGTTTTGGCGAGTATAGAAATCCCTGTTCTGATTGTTGGCAGTGATTTTCGTGTGCGGCGCTTTTCTCCTAGAGCTAAAAGCGCATTTAATTTGATATTCTCTGATGTTGGCCGACCGATAGGAGATATTAAACCCAGTTTCGACCTAAACCTCAGTCAAGTTATAGCGGAGGTGATTGAGAGTTTGAGCCCTAAACAATTAGAGGTGCAAAGTTTTAAGGGGAGTTGGCTACGCCTGCAGGTGCGGCCCTACAAAACTGTAGATAACAAGATTGATGGTGCCATTATCACTTTGACTGATATTGATGAAATCAAAAAACGAGAAGAAAGAACGATGAAAGCGTATATCAAGGCTGATGAAGCCAACCTTGCTAAAGATGTTTTCTTGGCTACTCTTTCACATGAGCTCAGAACTCCCCTGTCTTCAATCCTCACATGGGCTCAGTTAATTGCGCAAGGAAAGGTCAATTATGAGCAGGCAAAAAGAGGTGCTGCAGTTATTGAGCAAAACGCTAAGACTCAAAACCAGCTCATTGACGATCTGCTTGATATTTCTAGAATTATCGTTGGTAAGTTAGCTATAGAAATTAAAGAAGTTGATCCGGGTGCAGTGATTCGTACCGCAACAGAGTCGGTGAGGCCACTGGCAGAAAAGAAGTCCATTAAAATTAAGTTGGATATTCCAAATTCGGCAGAATTAATTCGTGTGGATCCCACTCGGCTCCAACAGATTGTTTGGAACCTACTTAACAACGCGATCAAGTTTTCTCCGAACGGCAGTACGATTAGCATTGAGCTCACATATTTAGACGTACACAACGGCCGAATTGCCAGGCTTCGTATCTCAGATCAAGGTAAAGGTGTTCCTGCGGAGTTTCTTCCGTATATCTTTAAACGTTTTATGCAGGCAGACGGTTCGTCTACAAGAGAGCATGGTGGGCTAGGTTTGGGGCTTTCTATTGTGAGCAGCTTGGTGGAAATGCAAAGTGGTACCGTCAAAGCAGAGAATAATCCTGGGGGTAAGGGAGCAATCTTTACAGTTACCTTTCCAGTGATATCCCATCAAACTGCGATCACAACGAATGATTTAACGAATGATTTAACGAATGGCACACCGGGTAATAAAGATAAGTCTATCCGGCAAACTCCGAAGCTAGATGGGCTGCGCATTCTGATAGTGGATGATGATCAGGGGACACGGGAAGCGATTAGTATTTACCTGAAGTCTTTTGGAGCGGAGGTTACCTCTGTCAGTTCTGCCGCGGAAGCCCTCGACGTCTTTTCAAGTTTTGATCCTAGTATTATACTGAGTGACCTGGCGATGCCCGGAGAAGATGGGTACAGCCTAATTCGAAAAATTAGGGCACTTGATGATGGTAAGGGAGGCAAAGTCCCGGCCTTGTCTTTGAGTGCTTACACATCAGACGCAGATGCCAAGGACGCTTTATTAGCTGGTTTTCAAGCACATGTAACTAAGCCAGTAGAAGCCACAGAACTGGCTCGACTTATCTTAAAGACTGTCGTCGAGAGGAACCAAGGTCCGCCGCCGGGATTTTAAAAAACTTAAAGCTTTTATTTATTTGTGATCCCGACTTACTATCCCGACTTTAGCAATTGGACTTGATACTTTTCTATGATTTTCTATTGGGACGTTAGTTAACGTCCCATAGGTTTTCCGGCTATCGCTTCATAAGTAGTAATGAGTTGGCCGGGTGCCCATGGGTTCTCAGAGAGACTCCTGAGGCCAATGGATTCAAAGTCCAATCGAGTCGTCGATGGTCCGAGCAGCAGAATGTCGCCGGGCCGAAATGTTGATTTGAAGGCTTCAAGTGTGGCGACTACATATTCTTTTTGTTGGGCTAGCTTTGATTTAATCTTTTCATCTACTATGGCGATTGTTTCGGGGGTGCCGCTAGGTTTTTCCAAGCTAGCTTCTTCAATTAGTTTTAGAGCTAATTCGGTGTAGTAAGGGCTTGGCGCATCGAGTGGGCCACTTAGATTACCCCTATCTTCGCTAAGTGAGATATTGAGGAGTTTGGCAGCGGTTTCGTACACCTTGCTCCAATCTACAAGTTCCATCCCCATCATTACAAAAGTTGCAGGGGCCGAATCGCTGCCTCTTTGTTTGTAGTTCTTAAGAAACTCAACAATATCTTGCTTGATATACCGGGATGGCAATTTAGCTTGGAAATTCGAGGTGGTCGGGTAGCCTCTTTCCGTGAAGGTAACTTCATCAACTTCAGTATCAACTCCGAGATAGCTTGTGGCCCTAAAGTGATGCGACAACATTCTAATGTAATTAGAAGTGTCGGGATCACCGGATCCTAGGTCTACAATCTCTCTGTTTGCAAAGAGCTTTCTTAGAGCTTTGTGATGCTCTTCGGTAGTCTCTTCTAACTTTACTTGTCGATTTTCAATCAAATTCAGAATGAGACTCGTTTGTTTTAATGCTTCTCTTTGTCGACCAGGGGAGGTTTTTCGATATGTTTGATGAGCGTTCGGATAAATTCGATACACCACGGCATTCATAACTTGATGAAATGAGAAGCCAAGAAAGCTTTCGATGAAGAAAAGCCCTGATTTACTCTCAGGTGCTGGGTACTTGGGTGTAGGAACTCCAAGTCCGAAAAAGGCCGAATTTTCTGAGCTGACAATGTGATTACATACGTCTGATGAATTCGATTCATTCTCTAGGCCAGCCAGCGCAATCGGGGGTGGATAAGCTACAAAAAGGCATCCTGCTAAAAATAAACATTTGATAGACAACACTTTCCTATTGGACCAAATTCCCACCAGTTTCTCTACTTAGCTGCAGTGAAAAGTAAAAAATTCCTACTGAGGCGGCTAATGGTTCGACAGTTTAAAGCCTCTTTCTCTTCTAAGTGTGTCTAAATCATTTCGAAAAAAGAAGTGGTGCGCAAGTCGAACAAGTAGACGAACCGCTTGCGACGTTTATATTTGAGATGGAAGCCTATCCCGAAGCTAAGAGCCTCTCGCCCCAGGAACTGAGTGATCTCTATCTGCGTTTAAAGAACTTTTATACGGTTGCGGACCTCATTGGATCCTCTGAAGTGTTTGCCCGCCAACATTGTTTTAAGCACAGAGATGATGAATAATTTTTCCAAGATTTTCCAAGGTGGGGTTTCCTTCGGGCGAAAGCATTCTAAATAATGTCCGCCTAGGAATACCTGCTTTCTGCGCAAGCTCGTCTTTATTCGTCACTTCTAAATGGCTTCGCAAAATTTCCTTAAATGCTTCAATGTCATTTTCAACAAGACATTGCCAAAGGGCTTGCGCTACAACTTCCCGTTTTTGAAGTCGCACATCTGGATTAAATCCTATGATGCCTTTGCGATTTTTTAATTTAACCGCCGGTAAATCGTTCAAGGAGAAGCCGCGCTTTTTGGATATCTTTTTTTTGAGCATTTTTTAATCCTCCGTTCAAAAGCAAAATTACAACAGGTCCAGTCTTTGAAAAATAAACTCTCCGTCCATTTTTCCATCTTAACTCAGCCAAACCATCCCCGAGATTTTTGGCGTCACCAAAATGAGCATGATCTCGGATACGTTGAATTCGTGAGTCAATTTGCATCTGATCTTTTAGATTCAGACTCTCAAACCATTCCATAAACTCAGATGTTTGCTCTATTTGAAGTTGCATCTACAAGTAATAGTGCCATATATGGCACTATTAGGTCAATTAAAAAATAGAACTTTTTCTAACCGCCGGTTGGCGCGTATCGACCGGCAACTTTTGTATCGTATTGATATTTCTGAGAAAAAACTTGGTGCGCCCTGTTGGACGAGTTTCGAACCGCTGTCCTCGATTGTGCTTAAAATTGAATTGGCCGTCAATCTACCATTTTTAATAATATAATCTGACGCTTTGTTTTTTAATAACGACATTTAAGCTAGTCAGACACATCTTGCGTCTGTTCCTTAATATTCCTTTTTAATAAAATCCATTCCCAAGCCACCCCTCCGACCAAATGATTACTCGTTTATCAAAAACACCGCCAGCTTTAGCTGTCACTGGTTATGCCACTCGTAGATTTAAAATTTTCTTTTTCGGCTGGGTTAACTTGGAGTTCTCAACACCATTTGGGTTTCAGAGTTTTACAAAAACCCCGAAATGGGTTGGAACAAAAGGAGGATTTTATGGCAAAAGTAAAACAAGAAAGACAAGAGGAACAATTCAAACGAGGCCTAGCATTCGTACCGTTTCACAAAGTGAGAAAAACTAAAAATGGCTCACAGATTTTAATATACCTTAATTCAGGTTCGGCCATTTCTGTTTCTATTAAGTACCTACTAAAAGTGCTTGAAGGTCAGGGCGAGGGTTAAACCTCGCCTTTTTTATAAAGATAATTCCGATACCGAACCAGCCGTTAAGTGCCTCATAAATTCGAGTTCCGTCATACGGTTTTGGTAAAACTCCATTCGACTTTTTAAAAAAGCTTTAATAGTTGAGTCTTTAAGCTCCAGCATTGGAATATCAACAAGATTGAGATCTGTCTTTTTCACTCGTTGGCGACTTGAGGATGTCCCTCTACCAAGAGCAACAACCTGACTTCTTACAGCTTGTTGTTGAATTAAAAGAAATAATTTCGCTGCATTTAACTGTCCTTTTTCCTTCGGCTTTAAAACGGCGAACTCTGGGCTACAAGTCCAAGTAGTATTCTCGATTGATGGAATAAAGGTAGCTCTCCAAATATTCGGATTTAAACATGAAACGAGTATATCACCAGCCTCACAAACTAGAGGCTGCGTAACTGGTGCTTGCGCTAAACACGAGCGAACATCAATCAATCCCGTCTCATCAATATCAAGAATAGAAATATGGAGGTGTTTCGAGTTAGCTTTCCGCTCAATTTTTCCAAAATCTCTTCGATGCGTAACTAGACTCTCTAAGGACTTGATAGCCATAGAAGCATTATCGCTCTTCCTTGACTGGTATTGAATTAAATCAGGAGACAATCGGTCGAAGGACTTCCAGCTTTCCGACCAAGTTAGTATGTCAGTATTTTTTTGTTTCACAAAACTACTTGCGATTTTTTCGAGTTGATTTCCATGATTAGACTCGACTCGTTTATTTCCGCTTTTATCAAACCCAATATGTTCGATAGTTGCTGTTCCTAACTTTTTAAAGTCAGTATTTTTTCCAATCAGAACAACAGTCGTCTTTGCAACTGTTCCACCGAGAGCAAATGTCACTGTTGGAAGCGCGAACACTCCGCCAACGGTAAGCTCAACATTATTAATGCGTTCGTAACTAAAAAGTAAGCGAACAAAGTCTTCGGAGTGCGCTATACCATTAGGCAAAACTATCCCAAGCACGCCACCACTAGCCAACAAATCCAAGTTTTTCACAATAAACAACCAAGCTGGGTCTATTGTTGCGCCACTATTACTAAAGTTTAAAAACTTTAATAATTCAGTGTGGATATGGGACCTAATATTTTCCGTGTATGTGTACTTATTCACTCCAAATGGTGGATTTGTTAGTAAAAGAGCAAACTTTCCTCTCAGTTTGTCGAGCGAGTCACTTGTCAGTGAGTCTGGAACACAAAAACATTTTGGCTTATTCTCACTTTCCAATAAAAAATTAATCTCGCAAAACTCTGTATGGATTTTGGACTGGTCAAATAAATAGATTTTTTTGTTAAATGTGTTTTTTTCCGCTTTGTTCTCTAGGGATTTGGCTAGATGGAACATAAATCGTCCAGTTCCACCAGTGATGTCGCCAGCTACGAAATCACTCTTTTCACTTAACAGTCCGTCCAATACGTTTTTATTCATAATCGCTAATGCCATCTGGACGGTTGGGGTAACGACTTCTTCTGGGGTGAGGTGAGTACCAAGTCCTTCTCCCGCCTCAAACTTACCCCGTAATAGAGAATTAAAAGCTAGACCTAAAACATCAAAGTCAGCCGATAAATTATGAATTTTAACTAGAAATCCCAAGACATTTTCTAGTTGAGGCTCAATGTCGCCAAGGACTTGCGAGAGATCATAATCGTCGGAGCTAAGGTCAAACTTTTTTCGGACGAGATTATACTCATCAACGAATTGGGTGATTGTTGGCGAACCTTTTTTTTCTATAATCGCGTTAAGTTTTCTAGAGTGCTTTAATACTAACAAAAGACGAGAGACAAAAAATAATGTCTTAGACATAGGCTTTAAGGCCGTATGTGCGTAAATGTAGTCCGCAAAATCTAAAAGATGCTGTTCCAAGTTGTTTACTTTACTCATTTTTTCCCCTTAACTTTTCAAAATGTTAGACTAAAATCCAGGCTCTGCAAAGGATTATGATCCGCATCCGAAATTATCGCATTGCTTCAGGCCTCAAGAAATCACTAGTAATTTCCGAATAGTGGGTCGATGAACGGAAAAAAAACTTATCCACAAAACATCATTGATGCTCTTCAACTCTTAGACGCACACTGCAAGGCATTCTACGATATTCACCCCATTGCTCATAAGTATAGCCACCCAATTCCAAACGATACTCGTGCTTGGTCGCAAATCCTCGCATCCGTGTTATCAGGTATCAAAGGTCTCGCTCAAAAAAAAGGAGCAGACCTAAGCGA
The DNA here is from genome assembly GCA_002778785.1 of Bdellovibrionales bacterium CG10_big_fil_rev_8_21_14_0_10_45_34. Classification (GTDB taxonomy): domain Bacteria; phylum Bdellovibrionota; class Bdellovibrionia; order Bdellovibrionales; family 1-14-0-10-45-34; genus 1-14-0-10-45-34. The sequence continues at coordinate 340,433 of PEZS01000001.1, forward strand.
TGGCTCCGACGTAAAAGGTGCAAACTGTTGGGAGGCTATTGATACTCCAAGATTTAACGGGGTTCTGCCATCAGGCCGGAAATCGGAAACCTCAAAAAAAGAATTAAATGTAACAGCATTGGACGATATTCCCCGCATCTACTTTGTTCTCTGGGACGACGAGCCAGTAACAAATAATAAGAGATGTAGAGTATGGTGTGTCCGTACAGCAAAGGATAAAGTTTTCCGTTCTGTAAGTGCCAAATGGTATGAACTAAGAGTGTCTGGTGAAATTAAGAGTGATAACTTTCAACTCCACCCACCTCGCCATCAAAATTCCAATGTCATTCGAAACACTTGTGGAAATATAGAAATGCCACTTTTGTTTTCAGCCACGAAAAAAAATAGCCATTTTTCTTGTGACCATTATAATCCCGACGTCATTGAAAATGGGCTATGCCAACTGGTACAAGCAGAAAATAAGAGACCGAAAAAATAGATCTTAATCTCTATTCAATCATCAAAATAAAAAACACCCATTTTGGGGTGTTCATTAAGTTTAAAGCTACTATGAAATGTCTATCCTAATTTAAGTCGCTTTTTGCGATTTCATCAAAGTCAACCCTATACAGCGAACCAATATCCAAAAATACATCTAAAAGTTCATTGCTTGGATTTGTTTTTAGCTCTTGCTCCATTTCGTAGATTAGGTCTCTCAATTTATCGCTGTAATCTTGCCAGCTTTTAGAGGACTTTTTCAGTACCTCCTTTAAATCATAAAAATCGTTATCCAATCGTAATGAGCAAGCCCAAGTCTCACGATTTACCCAGCCATTGTATTTTGTATCCATATTCACTCCCTGTCTTTCGGCGTTGATTTCGGGTTCTCACTTGCGGAAACCCTTAACTGTTAAATGGAGTTTTTTAGGATAGACTGAGATTTTCTGGGCGACTTTTTAAATTATTTTCTATTCAACTTATATGGAGCTGATTTATCGAATTAAAAATGGCGACATTGTCACGAATAGTAATTAATTCGGCCTCAATTTGCTCTTGGCTTATCCTTGGATATTTAATTACTAAATCCTGAATGGGCATTTTTAATAAATCTCTCTCATAATCGCTCAAAAAATAATCCCAAGGCAGAAGTTTAAACTTTTCTTCGTGAAACATTGTCTTCCTCCACATTTAATCCGAAAAAAATAAGTGTCGTTGGTCGGGAAAAATAAAAGGCACTGAGAAGGAAATCCAGATTAGAGCGAAGTCCATCGAAATAAACCTCGCCCTTCTCGCTATGAATAAATGAGACGTGATTAAGAACGTCCTTTGCTTTGTCTCCTGGCTTCGCTGGCACCTCCATTAGACTTAAGGCGATACTACCTTGCGAGAGGCGATTTAAAAATATACGCAAAAAAACTTCTTCATTCATTCCGTTGGGATTTATCACGAGCATTCGGCAAGAGTTGAATGTTGGGTGTTTGTCAATAATGCCCAGTAGCGTTTCAGGTTGAACACTGTTATTTTTTTCATTTGTTAACTCTTGAATGAGTTTCATTTCCTCAAAGGGCGATACATTGTCGCTAATTTTAAGACGTTTCTTTAAAGTCAAAATCGCATTAAGTAGTGCGATAGTGGAACAACCACAAGCCCTTGGGTCTTCAGTCCCCGATTTATCTGGGTCAATAATATTGTAATAAGGGGCCTCGCACGCAGGATTTTTTAATTCGTTTACATCAATGATTTTCATACTTTTGCCTCCTGTGGCTGATTAGAAAAAAATGAACTAAATTGTCTTCGAAGACCCTCAAGTCGTTCGCCAAAGGCGACTTCCTTAGCTCGTTTGGTGCGTTCGTTTTCGGCAAACTTTGTTGTCATTCGCTTTAACTCCTGAACCTCATCGCTCTTTGTCTTTTGCCAACTCAAAATCTCCTCAATAATTTCTTTTTGTGTAAAACTCATAACGTATCCTCCTTTGTTTCTATTAAATGGAACTTTCATTTATTAAATCCGCCAAATCTGAATTGAACTTAATCCGCTTCATTGCTTGTGCGACGACGAGTGATTTAAGTTTTACCGGGTCAACTTTTTCGATAATTGCCTCAGTGATTAAGGCACAACTATCTGTGCCTAACGTACGAAGTTCGAGATTTATTAAATCTTCGGGCAATGTTGAAAGCTCGTAACACGATAAAAATCGTTCAAGATATTCGTTCCCTTTTTCCTTTTTTATTTGGCTCGACTTACCATAAGCCACGAGGGCAAAACGTGAGTTATATGCTTTATAATAGATGATTTCTTTACGTTTCTTGAGCGTATATTGGGTGAGATTTTTAAAATCGCATTCGTCAAGAAGCCCATAGATTTTTTCATTTCTATTAATGAACGAAATATCCAAACGGCTCACTAAAAACTTAATTCTTCGCTCTTTCAGAAAATCAATGACGGCTTGAGTGAGAGTGAGTGCGTCTGGTCTTAAGAAAAATAACCCCTTAAATTGGAGAGACTTTTGGAACTGGCGGGCGGATAGAAAAATCTCTTTGCTCTCGCTTTTGTACAGAACACGACTACCCCAGGTGGAACTTGTCTGGGACATTTTTAGAAGACTGAAAATCTCGTGTGCTAAGGCGTCGTTTACAAAAAGCGATGAGTTGAATGTTAAACCATCTTCGTCTTTTTGTGGTACGAGTAACGACGTTTTTATTTCGTCGTAAATCTGTATATCGAGGTAGTCTATTCTGGCATTTTTTTTCATAAAGTCTCCACACAAAATAAATGGAGATTTTTAAATGTCGTCTTTTAGTATGAATGGCACTTGGACTTTAATAACCTCACCATTGCCTGAAAAAATAAATCTCCCTGCCTTGAGGGTGGTATCGGTCAAAGTTTTTTCGTCACCAACGAGTAATCGGCTCATCTGGGCTGAGTTCCGTCCCAATAAAAAATTGATTATGTTTGTACGCTGGAGCGTCAGTTCCTCAACCTTGAGAGTCTGGTTACTTAAGATAATGAACACGCCTGATGAGCGGAAAAGTTGGAGGATAGAGTTTAGAAGTGACGAGAGTTTCTCTTCAAGTGAATAATGCTCCTTAAGTCTAATAGTTTCATCGTCGCTTTCCTTAGTAATGCGAACACTCGGTCGCGGGGTCATATACTGCGAGAGTTCGTCCGCAATAATTAAAAATGGTTTCGGAGTTGGCTTTAGGTCAGGATACTTATCTTTAATTTTTAACCAATGAGAAATCGTAATACCGTTATCTGCGAGATATTTTCGATACTCATCGATTTCTTTTTTATAGTCCTCAAGTACTGCCACCGCCTCTTTTAGCTCGTCTAAAAAAATGGGATTAAATGATTTGGCATTATACTTCTTTATGAGCGAGTGAAAATCTGTGCCTTTGGCGTCCAAAATTAAAACTCTGTAATGCTGCTCACCAGTGTTTTTAATCCAAGTATCAAGAAATGAACTGGCGACCGCCATAATTGAATTACCCTTGCCACCACCAGCCAGGGCAAAAATGCCTAGCGAAAAATCACCTTTGCGCAAATCTAAAATCAAATCATCGCCAAGAGCGTTTTTGCCAAGCCAGTATTGGCCCACCTCAAGGTTTCTAGGGCAATCAGTCATTGCGAGGGTTTGCTTAAAACTTTCAGTGTGAAACACGATTTCTCGTTGTCTCCAAGGGAACCGGGGATTTCTTACAGAAATATGCTCAATTTTTTTATCCCAAATGTGTTCGAGGTGTTCCTTTAGACGTTCAAAATCAAGGACTGCCAATTTGGGATTATATTTAGCGAGTACAATATTATTTTTATCCCGATAAATCTTAATCCGAGAGGCGATAACCTTTTCTCTAATGACTTTGGTGCTTGGGTCAATAAACAGTTTTTTCTTTTCGTAATAAAGGCCGAGGGCTTTTAGGTCTTTCATTCGGTAGCGGAAATGATTTTTTATCTTCTGATAGTAAAATACAAGTAGCCCCACTCCAAAGAGCGAGGCCACAAGTACCGCAACTATTTTCATATTTGCGAGGGAAATCATATTTATTTCGCCTCTACTTTTTTAAGAATGCGCGTGTACGACTTTACAGTTCGTCCATCGGCAATATGAAATTGTTCGACCTCCAATAGATGTTCTCCTACCGGAATGTTCTGGAGCGATTTACAGCGAATGAAATCAGGAGCCGATAAGGTATTTGTGACCTTACGCTCACTCTCTAGTATGACGACCCACTTAAGATTTTTGCTTAAGTCTTTTTCGTCGGTCGCAGGGACACACTCAACCACTTTTGCTTTTAGATACTGAACTATTTTTGCCATTTTATTTCTCCTTTGTTTTGGTGGCGTAATTGCCAACCGAGAAATTAAATGGAAAATCTCAAAAGTAGATTTTTTGTGGGTATATAATGCCAGTTTTGGGGGTATTACATATACCCCCAAAACTGGTTAAAGTCGGGCTAATAGGTTCGCTACCTTAAGATTTAAAGCCTCGGCGATAAAGTAGAGGGTCAAGTATCTGGGGTCTTTCTTGCCATTCTCAATGTCGCTTAAATTACCTTTGCTAATGCCAGCCTTATTCGCCAGCGCTTCAACGGTCATTAGTCGTCGCTTGCGCCAACTCTGAATGTTAGCGCCCAACTTTAATAGTTTTTTTTCGTGTGCCTTCACCACGCACCTCCTGTTTTAAAAATATCTCGATATTTATGTAATGGCCTATATTCAGCTTAGCCGATTTTGTTCGTTATCGCGAACAACGAGCTAGGCTAAGATATGACTTCTCTTGAAGAAAAAAATATTTATGAAATGAGATAATCGTGTAAACCATTGAAACCATTGAGAAATATGTAACAACGCGTTATACTGGTTTTGTAGCGATAAAGAACCGAGGGAGTAGGCTCAAGGGGAAATATCGGGACTGGTTCTGGGTAAGCCACTTAAAGAAACCCTGATTAGTGGTGGTGATATGAAACCCAATACAACAGGCCGAGCCAAGCCTGACTTAGTCGAAGAGGCTGGCACATTAGCGAAAGAAAAGACCCGAACTTACATAAACCCAGCTGATGGCACGAAGTTTAAAATTACTGAGGAAGAGTTCGCTCAGGTAGTTAAGATTTTCGAATATCTTCGAAATTCACGAAACGCCCAAGTGGACACTCTCGAACCAGAAACAGATACGCAAGAAGTATCAAATGATTTAAAAGAAAAGGCAGGATAACTTTATGGACGCTTATAGAAATAGAAAAATCAATTTTTCCGATGTTGGCTTTAGACTTTGGCATAAACTCCGAAGCACAAAAACAACCCGGAAAGAGCGAGAAGATTTGCGAATGGAACTCCAAAGAATTGGAATGGTAAATGGAATTATTTTTAGAATTTTAGTTACCAATCGAGAGGAGTTTCCCTTCGCAAAGGAGTTACAAGAAAGTTTCGTGAGAACCTTTATACCAGAAGAATTACTCACGAATTGGAGCGATAAGAAAAAACTTGAAGTGCTGTTAGCAACCATAATGCCTGACCCAAGAAAGTTCGAGTATCTATATGACGATAATATACAAGAATAAGAAAGCTGTCGCTATTCTTCGAGTGAGTAGCGTCAAGCAAACAGATGGTGGTATCTCTCATCAGGTTCAGGAAGAGAAGTGTCGGGAGTATGCGAAAGACCTTGGATTAGATTTAGTAAGTGTTTTTACTTTTGCCGAAAGTGCTAAAGACAGTCAGCATCGAAAAAAATATAATGAAGCAATGGCATTTGTACGAAAGAACAAGATAGGTAATGTCTTATTCTATATGACCGACCGCGAAGCAAGAAATATGACTGATGGGGAGGAGAATGAGCGTCGCGTTTTAAAGGGTGAGTTCAATATTCATTATGTGAATGAAAGAAAGATACTTCATCAGAATACACCAACTAGTGAACTGTTTGCTCGTGATGTTCAACTCGCTTTGGCGAAAAGCACCTCTAAAATAACAAGTGCTAAAGTTATCGATGCGATGGCCTCAAAGGCTGAGACTGGCTGGTACCCCAGCAATAAGCCGCCACTTGGATACACCACAGTTAAACTCAGAGACGATGAAACTGGACGTCTCAAAAATCGAGGCACAATTATTGGTCTCGACCCTAATGAGAAAAATAGGAAAATCGTTCTTAAAGAGTTCGAATTACGAGCGAAGGGGTTTACTTACGAGGAGATTAGGAAGCAAGTTTTGTCAGAAGGGCTGATGAAATCAAAAAAAGCCCTGACATACCGAAAAAGCTCAATTGAACATAGGCTTAAAAACCCCTTCTATCGTGGCGAGTTCGACTGGAAGGGTAAGCGCTACAAAGGCAAGCACGAATTATTTATCCCTAGAGCTTGGATTGATAGAGTTGATGAAATGAATGGGCTTCGAGGTAGTTCTAAACGCAATTTTGCTGATGAGCATATGGTGTTGGTTGATGGCTGGTTGAATTGCTCCTGTGGTTGCCGGATTATTTATGACCCTAAAACGAAAACCATCAAGAGTGATGATGGAAAGACAAAAACATATCACTATTATCATTGTACCAATGGCAAAGGTGTTCATCAGAAGTTCGAAAATATCAAGGGTGATAAAATCTGGGAACAGTTTGGAAGTCTCATCGAAAAAATCAATATCAGCGATGAGTTTGCTGAAGATATAGCCCAGGCCCTCAATAAGACCGAGAATAAGGCCCATAGAGTTAGTGAACTTCAAATAGCTGAGTTCAAGGATAAGGAAGTTGAACTTCAAAGTCGTGAAGATAAGTTGTTTAATATGTTTGCCGAAAATCAAATCGACAAAGCTACCTACGAGCGCCAACTAAGACTAGTTCGTGAAAATCGTGAAGACATAACTAATCAACTTGAGAAACTTCAAAAGAGTTTAACAAGTGCTGTGATGGAAACAGCTAAAACTGTTCTCGAACTGGCTACATCAGCGAAATCATTATGGAAAAGCAAGTCACCACAGGAGCGCAGAGAGTTCCTAGATACCATACTCTCGAACCCAATATTAGATGGCTTAACTGTTCGATATCAGTTGAAAAAACCATTCGCTGTACTTGTCAAAATGAATGAAAATGTTGAATGGTGCCCGGGACTGGACTTGAACCAGCATGCCCTTTCGAGCGCTAGCACCTCAAGCTAGTGCGTCTACCAATTTCGCCACCCGGGCAATTAAAAATTGTGTCTCAGTAACCTGCCAGAGCTCAGCTCGTATGGCAACTACGAGAAGTTCGAAAACGGTAAAGACACTTATTTCATCGAAAAAGGGACCTGGTACCTACATCATGTTGGAAAAGGCAGCCACTTCACTAAGTTTATCCGCGCCAGACTCAAAATTGTGGAATTGTTTTCGGCTTGATTAACCCATTTAAAACAGAGTTGGGTCCAATGAGTATGGGCGCAGATAGAACGCCCATATGGTTCCTCCAGTTTTTGGCCAGGATCTCCCCAGACCTGGCCGTTTTTCTTTTAGGAAGCTAGCACTCTTATCAAAAAGAAAAGCGCTGTTCCGAAAGTCACAAAGTGTATCAGTATGGTCGACATTTTCATCCTTAGCTGGCCTTTAGGGGCACCTACCCATCTTTTCGGTTAAGTTTTGAAAAACTTTAGCAACTAGTTGAAATCTATGAATTTTCTTGCCTGACTAAAAACTAGACAATTGCACGCCAGAACCGCTTAGATGTTAACATATTGAAAACACAAAGAAAAACCAAAATTTGTAACATTTTTGGTCACCCTTATCCCACCTAAAAGTGCTTAGACAGATTGCCCTCAGAAAGCATGAAATCCAGAAAACCCATTAATTACAATTAGTTAAGACTAGCCACTAACCTTCGGCACGATCCTGGCATTTTTACATGGTTGAGGCGGTGTTTGAAGACATCTCCTTAGGAGAAAGAGAATGAAAAGGGTAACTCTAAAAATTAAAACAGCGGTACTGGTGAGCACACTTGCCATACTTGTTGGTTGCCCAAGCAAGGACAACGGAGCTGGAGCTCCGCCTCCTCCAGCAGCCACTCCAACGACACCCACAGTGCCTACACCGACGACACCCACTGACACAAATACTGCGGCCAAAGCTGGCGGAGAAGCTGTACTTCAGATTGATTCGATAACTTCATTTTCTGAGTATGCGGGCCGTCCTTTATATAATCCAAAAGATGTGAAGGTGAGAGTTAATCTTCAAAATCTTGGCTCATGGTATGGCCAAGATGTCTATGGTGGTGAGTTAGCAATTTCGTACAACGATCTTGGACCTGGTGGTCGTGATCAGTATTACGAAGGGCGTTTCTATTCAGGAACAGATCTGAACGAGAACTCGCATAAAAGATTTGCGCACGGAATGTTTCGTGGTTTTTTTGAAGACAGCTTAGGTGCGGCCCTCATCGTCATCGAAGAGACGGATGATTTGGGTTTAATGTCGGGCTCTGTTTACTACAAAAACTGGAACCTCGCTGTCTGTAATTCTATGCCGTTCTTCTACCCCGAGTGTAACGACAAATCACAAGCCAAGTGCTGGAATATATTAAGAGGGCCTTATGACTGTCGCACCTTTGTGGCGCAAAACTCAGACGGCAAGTGGGTCGTTGATATAGACAAAGTAACATCATCTGTACCGAGTGATGGATATAAGAGAATTGGTCGATTTGAAGGTCTCAACTTTGCAAAAGCATTTAATAAGTAGCGATGTTTGAAGCGACTGTGTTTAAGAGCGATTTAAACAGGTGAAACTGAACAAAGGTTCGACATCTGTAAAACAAAAAAGATCTGCGGGGGCAGATTGAATACGTAGGGGGGAGGAGAGTTGAGGAGAGAGAGTTATGAAAGCAACAGACTTCTTTCAGAAAGAAAACGATCGGGCTTCAGCAAAGCGACCCTACTTAAGAAGGTTGGGCGTCTTGATGTTGGCAGTGACAGCGTTATCGATGCTAACGGCGTGCCCGGATAAAGATCGAAACAATCAGCCCGTAGCGATTGCACCGCCACCACCTATGCCGCCAGGCCCAGGAGGTCCAGGAGGGTGTATGGGACCACAATGTTACCAGAGTCAGGGTATGATGCCCTTAATGTCAGCGATTGGATCTGACTACTCGGGAACAATCTTTCTTGAGTTAAATCTCTATGGTTCGCAGCAGACGATCTCGCAGTTCGGAGGTCAATTCTTTTCAGAACAGTACAGCGGTCCAGCGTTGGCAGAAGGCGTGTTAACGGTAACCCCACAGTTTTCTCAAAATAACTCGGTTACTTGCGCGATACCTCCAGGTCAGTACTATGTTGTGTCTCAACAACAGGGAATGTTCAGCCAGATGATGTTTCAGTTTCAGATGATAGATCAGAATACTGGAATTCAAGTAGTCCTTCCAAACAATGGGTTAAGAGTTTCGCAGAGTCCGCGAATTGGGCCTGATGGTTTTGGTTACAACTTTCTCATGCAAAACTACATGCAGGTTGGAGTGGGCGGCATGGGGTGTCAAGTGATGTTGAACTAGAGTCAAACATAGTGAGGTTACACTTTCTCAAGCGGGCTTTCCGAATGTTTAGAGGTAAAGGCAAACTATTAGATGACTAGTTAAAAAATGAAATTTGAGTACGGACACCTGAAGTAAACTCTTGAAAAAAAGGCTATGGTTGCGATGAGACTAAATGAAATTATTGTTTCGATTCTGATAGGGCTAAGCGCGTTGACTGTCTCTTGCGCGAAGGTTGAAAGATACCACGAATCGACGCTGACAAATGATCAAGCATCGGCACTCTACTCAGAACAGCTCACTGTAATGAATGAGGCGCTGACAGAGCTGACAGAGCAGAACTTCGATCAAATCCGCGTCAGCGCCATTCAAAATATGATGACTTTAGAACAAGACCCAGCAACACGTCACTTTATGATGGAGGCCAAAACTTCTGAGCAGTTTCGGGCGCTGCTTCCGTTTGCTGATTACACGATCCTTGACGTAGCATCTACTGCGCAGCCAATCCGCGGAATCGTTTCGCTTTCCGTCTTAAAACAAGAGGCGGCCTATTACGTTAACCTAGTATTCACAACTTACCTTTCACCAACTGAGTACACCCGAGAAGGATACTCGAACCTTGTACCTTCATCAGGTTACGAGAATTTTCACCTTCAAGACGGAGGCTTCCAGATAGTCGCGAGCAACATTCTCGATTTTAATCCTGAGTACAAGAGAAGATCTATTGTGATCCACTCTGACGACCTCGATGAAAATGGTGCACTGAAAGACAGTCTCAAGCTTCAGATTCACTCACTTGATCAAACAACTGGCCAAACTTGGCTATCCGGCGTCGTCAACGGCCTCCAAGAATTCCTCATTCATTTTTAGGTGCCAGGTCCTAGATGCGGACGCACCTAGTCGATTAGTAGAATCGAAATCCCAAGTTCAACCCAAATCTCCTACTTGGGATAAGTGAAGCCTATAAGCCAGCATGTTTTACTACCTATGTTTGCGCTCGCTCAGGCAGGATCACTCATTGGCCATGTGTTGTAACATAATACTTGTTCCTACCATCAATAGCTTTCATACTTATACGAGTGGGGTAAGTATGCAGCTTTGGGTGGAGTTTTTTGAAGATCTTCAGAACGTTCGGGGTCGCTCGCGCAATACCGTCATGGCCTACCGGCGTGACCTTGAAGTTTACGAAAAGTTCTTAGCAGCGAAAAAGCCTCTTTCGATGCTTGCAGGCTTTTTAAAGTCGCAGGGGTTGAGCACACGCTCCCAAGCTCGAGTAATCTCAAGTCTTAGAACCTATTACAAATTTTTAGAAGATCGCGGAATTGATGCGCCCGAACTCAGAGAACTGCGTCCGCCCAAGGTGACTAAATCTATTCCAAGGCCACTTGATTTTGACGAATATCGAAAACTTGTTGATGCCAGTAAAACGAGCGACCTCTATAAAACTGCACGTAACCACATCACATTGGCGCTTTTGTTCGGGCTTGGTTGCCGCGTGAGCGAACTTATAGAGCTGAGTTTGCAAGATGTTTACTTGGATGACTCCAAAGTATTGCTAAAAGGTAAGGGCGGAAAGCAGCGATTCGTGCCGCTCACAACATTTATTATTCAAGAGTTGGGTATTTATCTCACTCATGTCAGAAGTCATCTCACCGACGATCCGATTGCGCAGACGAGTATCATTATAAATGATCGAGGACATCGCCCTTCGCGGGTAGATATCTGGAGGTGGCTTGCTCATTGGTCGCAAGTCGCCGGGTTTGATGAGCCTATTTCACCGCATAGATTTCGCCATGGCTGCGCGACGGCACTGCTCGAGTCAGGCGCTGACCTAAGATCGATACAAATGATTTTGGGGCACGCAAGTTTACAGACGACGCAGATCTACACGACAGTAGCGACTCATAAAATTCAAGAGACCGTTGAGAACCATCATCCGATGTCGTACAAAGGTTGATCTTTTAAGCAACAAGATGGGATTGGGCAAAGTCGGACATAAAAAGTGAGCACCGTCGACTTTGTGGGCCTCCTAAAAGGAGCCATCTGAAACCTTCATCAAAGCCTATTCGAACCTACTTCTGCTACAATCCGAAACTCGAACGACCAGGATCAGGATGAGTGCCATCAGATAGGCAATTGATTTGCTGTGCAGCCGTTCACTATGCAAATTTTTTCACTCATCGAATCGAGAAACAGAACCCAAGAAATCGAGATAGAAGTCTCAGCCGTTTCGGGGCCTAGCCAAATTATGATCGTCGGGTGTGCCAGCCAATCTGTTAAAGAGAGTGCTATAAGAATCCAGTCGGCACTAAGGGTCTGCGGTATTCGCCTGCCAGTTTCTTCAACGCTTTTGGTAAACCTTCGCCCAACCGAGCTCAGCAAATCGAGCTCGGGTATCGATCTAGCAATCGTGCTCGCTATTCTCATAGAAATCGAAAAGATTGAACCTTCGAATCTGTTTGGTTCGGACGCCTCGAATAAGAAAATCTGCGTTTATGGAGGCGTTGGTTTAAAGGGCGACATTATACGACCTAAAGACACCGCCACTTTGCTCTGTAAAACAGATTTCGACTTTTGCGTGTGTGCTGAAGGCGGCGGGACTCTCACCGGTAAGCAGTGGCACCTGCGGCACATAGGTGAGCTTTTTGAATCTCCCAACTGGGCGGAACCCTCTAATAAACTCCAATTCCAGCGACCGAAGCTTCCGCTTTTGACTTGGGGTGAGCCGGCTTCAAGGCTTGTTGAGCTTTTAGCCCTATGGCCCGCCCACGCACTTGTTGCTGGACCGCCCGGAAGCGGGAAGACCACTCTTTCAGACACACTTTGGGCCTTGATGAAAGGCCCCCGGTCTGATGAGCTTTCAGATATCTTAGAGTGGTCTGACTCAACGAATACGGCGTGGCGTCCGAAAGTTCAGCCGCACCATACGATGACCTATCTATCCATTGTTGGTGGCGGTAGTCATATCACACCCGGAGAGATGACAAGGGCGCATTTAGGCTTACTTGTTCTTGATGAGTACCTAGAGTTTTCGAAACAAGTGCAAGAGGCACTTCGTGAACCACTAGAGAGTTCGAAGTTTCGACTAGTGAGAGCAGGGCAAGCTGCGCAGATAATGCCTTGTGCGTTTCAGATGTATGCGACAGCGAACTTATGCCCATGCGGTCGCTACCTTCCAAACGATTCTACAAAGTGCCGCTGCAGCTCGCAGAAAATCTACCGCAGCCTTGAGAAAATTTCTGGTCCTGCTACCGATCGAATCGACGTTATCGCATTTTCTGATAAATGGAGGGAGGCAAATGCTCGCAAAGATCTGGGAGCGCTGGTGAATCGAATAGAGGCGGCGCGTGACTGGATCGAAGATTACGTCCGCGATACTGAGTGCCAGGTTTGGAAGCGCAGATGGCAAAAATTCCCACAGCTGGAGTTTTCCGGCGCTGCTCAGCGAGCCTTCGCGGGTATTCAAGAATCATCCCTTCGAAGAAGTGAGTCGGTGAGGCAAGCTGCCATTGCTTTAGCCTGTTTAGAAAACTCCAGCGTGGTTGAGGGAATTCACATTGAGGAGGCGAAAGAATTTTGCATAAAGCCCCACCAAGCACTTCTTGAGGCGCGCAGCGCGCTTTAGCTATCTGAGCTGGTGCTCATGTCATACCTCACCCCCACAGAGAGATCTCGCCGAACGACTCAACACTAGGCTGGGGTTGCGTTAATTCAGCACACCCTCTATAAGCCGTTCCATAAATTCTGCGCGCTCCCTGTCGAGGCACGGCGCAGCAATAGTTTTAACCAGCAATTTACCAACTTGAAATCTGAGCTCTGAAGAGCGATTCTTGCCCACACGATTCAAGTCTCATTGGTGATGTAGCCAAGTGGTTAGGCACCGGTCTGCAAAACCGTTGACGCCGGTTCGATTCCGGCCATCACCTCCAACTCTCACTCAAGAACCGGAGTTTTTACTGGTGCACTCAGTTGAGAAGGTATTTCAGGAATTCTGCAAAGGCGACTCTCGGTTAACAACAGTTAAAAACATCACAGACCAAAAGCTTTTCGAAGTTGTTACTCATCTCGGGATCAAAAATCAAAATTTAACAGTTGTTCTTGAAGAAGTTCTCATCAATGCGCAAGAACATGGTGATGGCCATCCGAGTTTACATTACAAGGTAGATGGCAACTTACTAGTGCTTGTTATTAGTGATTCGGGGGTCGGGATCCATCAGAAGATTCCAGAAAATTTGCGACTGAGTGATACACGCGGCAAGTCTAGCAGTTCGATCATTAGACTATCATTGGAAGAGGGGATAACCGGAACAGGCACTGTCGGTAGAGGTATGGGTCTTTATTATCTTTCTCGTTTTGCAAGCGAGAATCAGGCATCTATCTTTGTGGCAAGCGATCAAGGTGCAGTCATCCAAGTCTCTAGTCAGTTTTACGAAAGAAGACTGACAGATGATTTGGGTTGTACCTTAGTCATATTAGAAACCACTTTGAAGGATGCCGGCATATGATAATTCGCCTCGTTGAAATAGCAGGCGAATTCTGCACTCGGCGGAACATGCCGGCCCTAGCAGAAATTAAAAAAATTCTGGTCGAAAAATTGGAAAAACAAGAGCCGGTCGAAATTAGTACAGCCGGGGTAAAGATACTTACGCCCTCCTTCATTGATGAATTAATACCTGATCTTATAAATCAATACGGAGAAGAAAAAGTCACTTCGTTGATTTCGTTTAATCCGCCGCTTGAAGGGTTTCTAAAAGAGCAAATCTCGCGCGGAGTAAAGAACCGCAAACCTAGATAGTCGGGGTGAAACTAGCTGGCCTTTAAATCGCTCTAAAAAAATCAGGAGCTCTAAGATGCGTTTCATCGGATATTTTATTGTCATGTTAACTGTGTTCGGGTGCGCTGGCGTATCGAAAAAAGGCAGAGATAAAAACGATTTTTCATTTGAAGACTTTCAAAAATCATTCTCTCTAACGGATGCTACTTTGTCTCCGGATGGCCGTAGGGTGTTTTATATTACAAACAAAAACAAATATCCAATGATATGGTCGATAAACTTAGAGACCAAAAAAGAAGAACAATTCTTTGATTTGGGCCGCCCGATTTCAAACGTCGTTTTTTCTCCGAATGGAGAATACCTAATTTTTCATGCAGATCACAACGGGGATGAAAATCATGAGATTTTTAGTCTCAATCTGTCTGACAAAAGAATTACAGAACTAACAGGTAAAAAGGGCGCAAGAAATGGGCTTTGCGGCTGGTCTGATGACGGTACGACAATCACTTTTATGTCTAATGCGAGAAATAAATCGTTCTTTGATTTATTTAGTCTGAAGATGCTCAACAATGGGCAGCCTTCGGAGCCGGCAAGGTCACTCGTCGAATCAGATCATGTAAACACTTGTGGCAAGTTTTCTATGGATGGCTCTCAGTACGCATTTATTCGATTTCTAACCAACACCACTCAAGAGATTTGGGCGATGGACCTCGAGACGAAGAAGAATCAGAAAATTTCACCCCCCAAGAAAGCGGGTTATAAGAGAGTTCAATGGCTTTCTGACGGCAAGACTATTGTTTCTTCTTCAGATTTGCATGGCGATTTTAAGAACCTGGTCAGGCTTAAAAATGGTAAAAGTGCGTCCATGACAAATGAGAGGTGGAATGTTGTCGACTTTATTAATGACGTAAGAGCGTCTCTCTCATACATGATAGTTAATGCAGACGGTTCGTATGATTTAAAGTTTTTTGGACAAGATTTCAAGAGGCCGAAAGTTGTCAATGTTCCAAGGGGCATTGTCGAGGTCAAAGGCTGGAGCAAAGATGGCGGTACAGCTCTTATTTCAATAGAAACCCCAACCAGTCCTGCTGAGTTGTACACGCTCCAATTGAGTAGCGGAGAACTCGACCCGATTACTAAGCTCAATCAATCTCCAGTTCCAAGAGAACTCTTGAGTGACAGCCAGCTCGTGCGCATTCGTTCCGAAGATGGAGTCGAGTTTAGTAGTTGGCTGATGAAGCCAAAGCCCGGACGTTCAAACGGCAAAGCTATTGTGTTTGTCCACGGTGGGCCAGAAGATCAAGTAACCTTGGATTATAGTGTTTACCGACAATTCTTTCTCTACAATGGATTCACTCTCATGATTCCTAACTTTCGCGGTAGCACTGGTTACGGAACAAAGTTTCAGAAAATGGTGTATGGTGACTGGGGCGGTGGTCATATAAAAGACCTCTTGGCTGCAAGGAATTACATGGTTAGTGTCGAGAAAATAGATGAGAGTAAAATCGCTATCTTGGGAGGATCTTTCGGAGGATTTTCGGTATTGTCATCCATTACTCAGCATCCAAAATCTTACTGCGCAGCCGTGGATATTTTTGGCCCCGCCAATCTATTCACTTTTATTGCCTCCGTTCCTCCGCACTGGAGAGAGCCAATTTACGAACTTGTAGGTCATCCAGAAAAGGACAAGGAGAAGCTAACCGAACGATCGCCATTTTTTCATCTCGATAAAATCGAAGCGCCTCTGCTCGTTGTTCAAGGGGCCAATGACCCCCGAGTTGTAAAAAAAGAGTCTGATCAGCTTGTCGAATCCTTAAAGAAAAAAGGCCGATACGTGGATTACATTGTGTTTGCTGATGAAGGGCACGGATTCTCAATGAATAAAAACCAAGTCATGGCGTTCGAGAAAGCCGCTGAACATATTGAAAAGTTCTGTAAGTAGTTGAGGGAATTGGGTTTTTGCCTTATAGATGTGCCTTTGTGTTTGTAGTCGTTGTATTGCCCCGATGATGTTATCAAAGAAGATTGGGGGGGCAAGGCCAAGTACCTTGGCCCTCGTTCCAATTTTCGACGACTATTTTGTGACAGACTTAAGTTTTGCTTTTGCTCATTTGACCTGGTTTTACATTCCCAATATTGACTTCAATTCTGCCCACGTACTAACTGGTAACGTACCTACAAGCGATCAGATACCAAAAATATTGAGAGGGGACTTTTCTTGAGGTTCTCAGTGGCGCCGAATACTCACAATTTTAAGACCATGTTGGTTGTTGCAGTGGTGGCCAGAATTGTTTTAGTAGCCGTTCAATCTGAGAACTTGATGGCGAATGAGCCCATTTCAAAACCTTTTGTAAAAGCAAAAAGTATTGCGGCCAACGATCAAAAAGCTGATGATTTCATAAAGGCAAACAAAGCTTATATTGCGGAGTATAGAGCTAGAGTCAAAGAAAAGGCTGATATTTCGAATAAGTTGATACAGGAAAATTGCGGCGTGAATATGGCTGAAAGACCTTGGATCAAAAACGACCTGAAAAAGAACAACAATAAATCCTGGCTCAACCTCGAGCGACAGAGGCAGGACAACGCGATTATAAAAGTCCTTGCGAAAATCCCGCAACTTCCAGGGAAGATTGTTTCAAAGTTAAGTTGTGACAGTGCTTGCGGAATTATTGATACACTATTTTTGGGTGGAACCGATGAAAAAAAAGCAGCGTTTGGCGAAATGGGAAGCTACTTGGGTGAGTCCGCGATAGTATTCTTAGATGGCGGCAAAGAATCGGTTAGTACTTTAATATCAGAATTGAAGTTTCAAATGAACTCTGATTTTGAACAAAATCATGGTATACAGTTAAGTGCAGGAAGCTCCGACCCATACTTGTCAGTTAGTTTTTTGGGGATGTTTCAAAAGAGAATTTCGAAAAACTCAAAGTTGAATTTTGCCTTAATCGGAGTCCCTTCTAGCTATAGTCCAGATGTGATTCCTGTTGAACCTAGTATTGTAAATGAAGTGACTTCGCATAACAAAGCGAGCCTTTGTAACGTAATTAAATCTGTGAGTTTTAACAACTTCATGCGATCGCCATTTCTTTCGCAAAATCAAGTTGTTTCACAAAATGAATCGAGCGCTTTCGATTTGATTTACCAAAGGGGTTATTCCTTAAAGTGGAAAAATCAGACATTTGACTTCATTAGTTTCGATTACCATATTGGTGACTTAGCGTTTGCCAGTCCATTGTTTTACCTATCAGCTTCTGGAAACGAAGTAGGCATAATAGGTTCGCTGCACAACATCCAAAGTTGGAATGCAATTAGTATTGACGACAGGCTGTACATCCAGACTCAGGAGGGCGAGTACGCAGAGTGGGGGACTACTATTTATCAATTGATTGGCGACACGTTTTTGTCGATTCACAATGAATACACAGATCATGGCATCTGAATTCACCTAGGTAGTTGCTTGGGGATATCATGAGCAAAAAATTACACATCTCTATAGAACTGATTGTCTCTCAGTTATAAGTGGTGTAGCTCCCTAGTCTATTCGGATTTTGGGGGTGTCATGCGTATTTTGAGTTTGTTGTTTTCAGCTTTACTTTTAACTATCGGCTGCGGAAGAGAAACAACAAAAACGGAATATGTAACGTCGCCAGAAGTAAAGACTGTTGAAGTGCCAATTCCAGGCACAAGAGAAATCGTTGCCGTACCTCAAGTCATTTTTGTCGATAAGGGTTTTGGTATAGTTACTATTCCCAGGCCAATTGAACAGGCTCCTGAATCCTTGAAAAAACTGGGTCATGCTGTTGCTAAGATCATGAGAATAGATGGCGCCTCTGGGACCGGCTTTTTTGTTTCTGAAGATGGTCTCTTTCTTACCAACGAACATGTAGTCCCGATCGCCGCGTGTATAGATAGCGGATGCCCCGGGATAAAAATTGTCCACAATTTTTCAGACAGCGGTGTTGTCAAGGAGTACTACAATTTTCGAGTTATTGCACAAGCAGGTTCCGACAAGGGGCTAGACTTTACTTTGTTAAAAGTCATACTCGATGAAGGCGAACAAGTTCCGTATTTGGATCTAGAGTTCGACGACAGCAGATATGACTTTTCTGATCAAGACTCAAGAGCTTTCAAAGCACTTGGGCATCCCGGCGGCGCAGCACTCAGTTTTACAAATGTTCAGCCTATTATCCGTGAGAAATTTGATCTCGATCTGAAGGGGCTACTGATCTCCGGCAATAGCGGCGGCCCATTGGTTGACGAGTCGACAGGAAAAGTTGTCGGTCTACTCAAAGCAGTACGAACAAGTTTTGTAAGAGAAAGTGATGTTTCGGCAGCTCATCAAACGCGAAATAGAGCTACTTCTGTCATCGATTTGTTCAGGCAGCTGAAAGTTGAGAAAGTCCAAGGTCTTGATTCGATAGAAGGCTATAGTGGTTTAGTTGGCAAAGGCGAGTCGGTGGGGCTAACACTTCCGTTAGAACGTTTCCCAAAACCTTCGGCTGAGATATTCACCGGGGCGCTCAGGCGAGACAGCCAAGATTTTAAAGGTCGCCAGGCGTTGACTGAGTTTGACAAATACATCGGCACTTTCGATGAGCAAAGCGTGCTGGATTTAATGGTAGTAAAACATGAATTTACTCCTGGGGATTTGAATGTAGACCTCCTTTTACATCTTTTTAAAAAACAGGTTCTAATCGGACGACCTCTAGGGCTTTCATCTGATGCAAGGCGGGTTATTGAGAAAGCAATTGAATGGAATGCTGTCGAGGAGGGTATTAACCCTAAAATCTCAGTACAAATACTTCTGAACTACTTCGACGGTGAGAAGAGAACTGAGCTTCAAAGTATGTGCAGAGAAGCTCTGCCAGATATGCCTGCTGTCTACGGCGCTTGGGTTTATTCGTGTGTAACAACCACGAAAAGTGACGGAACGTCCTTAATAACTAAAATAGTCGAGCAATTGACTGCCAATAGTTACAAAAACCTCAATGACTTTGGAATTGTCACAGGTTTTTTGATGTTTTTAAGTGTGCCCTCTGTCAAAGACCAACAAGATCTGGATGCTCTGCGAGATCTACAGAGGTTTGTTGATCAAGAGGTCGAAGACATCGAGTTTCTGGCTCAAAACAAATCGATTTTGATGAACATAATTAAGGGGCTTGTGGGGCCGGGATCGTTTAGAAAAACCTTTGCATCCTATGACGAGTAAATTGATTGTAAGAAACTTCAGCGAGAAACAGATTTAGTTAGACACCCGAAGGTGTTGGGTGGGTATTGGCGAAACCTCTAAAACCATTTTGAGCAATTTCAGCCATCTGTCGCTAGACTTGGCAAAATCATAGGGGGTCAACCGACCACATGTTTTGAATGAGATCAAAGTCCCAGTTTAACTGAACTATGTGGTTCATGCCTAATAAAACTTGCGGTGCAAGTTCAGATTTATAGTTGAGTGTGGACAGGTCAGCCACAAAACCATATTCCGCTGAAACGGCATGGCCACCTATCACCACAGGTGCTTTAACCTTAACAATATTTATTCCGGACATAAGATTATTAAAATCGGCAGGCATCATAGCGGAGTCGAAGAGTTCGGGAAAAGCTGTCAACAATCGACGATCAAATATAGTTAGAGGACTGCCCGTATCAACGCCTGCAATAAACTGGTGCGAACCAATTTTAACCGGCACAAGCAGCCAACCCATCGAATTTCTTTTGAGTGTATGGTTAACTACTTTGAACGAACCATACGAAAAAATTCGTTGTTTGAAATCCATTCGAAAGCTGGTTGAAGCAAGTAAATTTATGCCCACCAAGAGCGAATCTCCGAGTATGAAATTTTCGGTTCGGCAGATCAAAGCGTTAGGTACAGGCCGAGAAGCAAATACCATGTCATTTGGACGGATGTGTTCACACAAAAATGTAAGGCCTCCAAGGCCTTTAAGTTTTTGAGCGCTAACGCTAGGATATCGAGATGAAATATGGTTCTTCGAGACAATAGAAGTTACTGCTCCGGTATCGAGTATACAGAATCCAGCAAAGGAGCCTAATGAGCAATCTACCCAAAGTCTCGAACCACCGAACTGATCTGGGGCGTCCAAATGTATATTGCCGGCATTTGCGATTGAGACTTTTACTAAAAGAAGAACCATCATCACAGTTTTCATTGGTTGCTCCGAGGAGTTTTTATCTAGCTGAATCCCAAATAGCAAAGAATTGTGTAAAAATCGTAAGTCCTTGAGTGCGGATTTATTTTTTCAGTCTGTGTGAAGAGTTCTTTGGGCTTGGCTTCCCTAATGGACACCTTGCGTGGTTGTTTTTATCGTTTAAAATCTTCTAAAGAGTGGTATTCGATTCGTAGCGGCAGCCGGTACTGTGCGGACGAAAGACAATCAGTGGATCAATTAAAGTTCTTAAGCCATGAAAAAACAAAGTGAAGTTAGCATGTATGATCCCCGTATAGATAGACTCCAATGTATACTCTGCAAAGAGAGTGCTGATTTGTTTTTTACAGACGAGCGAACTCGTCAGAGCTACCTTCACTGCATTTGTTGTGACCTCCGCTTTTTGAATCCGAGTTTTAGGCTTGACCCCCTAGATGAGAAAGATCGTTACCTTACTCATAACAATGATGTGAACGATTCTCGTTATCAAAATTTTGTATCTCCGCTCTATCAGCTGATAAAAGCAAACATTCATTCTACCTCAACGGGTTTAGATTATGGATGCGGAACCGGCCCAGTTTTGACTCATTTACTTTCAGCCGACGGTTATGACATCGCCTTGTATGATCCTTATTTTATGCCAGATCAAAGTGTGCTTGACGCCAAGTACGACTTTATCTTCGCTGTTGAAGTTGCGGAGCATTTTTTTGACCCAGCCAGCGAACTCCTTCGTCTTAAAGAGCTCTTAAAGTCAGGCGGAAACTTGATGTTTATGACGCTGATTTACAGCGCGGACATTGATTTTGGCTCTTGGTACTATAGACGGGATCCCACACATGTTTGCTTCTATTCGGAACATACCTTTAATTGGATTAAAGAGCAGCACGGTTTTAAGAGTTTCAAAAATTTTGGAAACCGTATAGCCTGGCTCTACAGCCCTTAAATGTAAAGAGAACGATTTCTCAACGAATCGAGATCGATTATGATTGGACTCTCACAAAGTTATCACACCTTTATCGAACAAATGCGCCAATAGACTATTCCTCTGCTTTTGCCGATTGTCGGCGGGGTAGGCTAGTCTATAGTCGCAACTTACTCCGTGTGCGCTTTATTTCGCCCCGCTGCTTTTTGGTGTCGACTCGCTTTTTTCGGCTTGCTTTAGTTGGTTTAGTTTTCTTACGGAGTTTTGGCACATAAAAGGCCTTTTCGAGCAGATTATTGAGCTTGGCTATACAGTCTGACTTGTTTCTCTCTTGGTCGCGAAATCGATCAGACTTGAGTACAAGTTCGCCGAGCTTGTTAATATGATGAGCAAGCTTTTCAGTAACAAGCATCTTTTGATCTTCATTCAGCTTCTCCGACAACGATGGCTCCCATCGGAGCTCAATTGCTGAGCTGACTTTGTTGACGTTCTGTCCGCCTGGCCCCCGACTTTTAATTGCTGAAAAGCGAACCTCCTTCAAAAACAAAGAAGCGTAGTCGGCTTTATGAGATTCTCGCAGTGCCATTATGAGAGATTAACATATCTCGGTCGTTCAAAATAGTAGACCTAAGCCCACTTGCTGATGTAGGAGATGAGTTATTGTGTCCATTCTTGTCTCGGTTAACAACATTTCCCATGCCTTTTCTGCGCGAGCTCTCTTTGAAGAGTTGAGCTTTGGCATCTTTGAAAGGCAGAAAGTTGGGTTGTTGGGACCAAACGGATCGGGCAAATCCACTCTTCTTAAGATCTTAGAAGGAGTAGAGACTCCTAGTTCTGGTTCTGTGTCTACGAAGAAGGGGGTTCGAATTCATAGGGTAGAGCAGAACTCCCATTTTTCGAAAGAGGAATCGGTTCACGATTTTTTACTGCGCAACCTTGAAAGCATTGATCCACTAGAGGCCTTTTCGAAGACGCAAATCTGGTTAGGAATCGGAGGCTTTGAAGATACCAATGCATCTGTAAAGACTCTTTCTGGGGGTTGGAGTAAAAGGCTTCAATTGTGTTTAGCCTTGGCCTCTGATTCAGAACTGATCCTGTTAGATGAACCTACAAACCATATGGATTGGGAGGGCATCCTTTGGTTCGAAACGCAGATGGCTCGCTTTGGCGGATCCTTTGTGCTTGTTAGTCACGATCGCAGCGTGCTTAACAATCTTTGCTCGAAAATGGTCGAACTTAACCCCGCATTTGAGAATGGAATACTCAGCTTCGACGGTAACTACGACCGGTATCTTGAACAGCGAGAGCGCTATCTAAGCGAGCAAGGGAAATTAGAAGACAAGATGACCAATAAAGCCAAAAGAGAACTCGAATGGTTAAGAGCTGGTGTTAAAGCGCGTACTACTAAGAGTCAGAGTCGCTCTAATGAGGCCTTCGAACTTTTGAACAATCTTGATGAACTGAAAAGTCGTAATCGACTAGCCACCCGAAAGATTCAGCTGGACGTACAAGATACAAAGCGGCAGAGCAGAAAACTTATTGAACTTAAAGACGTGGATGTAGGCTATGGCGAAAAACCATTGATCGAGAAGATTAATATTACCTTTGGTCCGAGAACTTGCGTAGGCATTTTAGGGTTTAATGGATCAGGAAAAACCAGTCTCATAAAAGTGATTACTGGAGAACTACAGCCAATGAGGGGGAGCGTATTCCGTGCAGAGAGTCTAAAGATTCTCTCTATAGATCAAAAGAGAGAAAGTTTGCCCCTTGGAAGTACCATTTGGAATTTTCTTGCAGACGGATCCGACCATGTCGTGTTTAGAGATAAATCAGTTCACGTTGCCTCATATGCCAGTCGCTTTTTGTTTGAGTCTGACAAACTTCAAAGGAAAATCGAATCTCTCTCTGGGGGCGAAAGAGCCAGGCTGGCTCTTGCAAAGCAGCTGCTTATGCCCGCCGATGCCATTGTACTTGATGAGCCAACCAATGATCTAGATATTGAAAGTATTGAAATGCTCGAAGAGCAATTGAGTCTTTTCGAAGGGCTATTGATTCTGATCTCTCACGATAGGTATTTCCTGTCGAGAATGTGTAATACGTTTTTAGGTATAGACGGACATGGCGCTTGGAATACCTTTGCTGAGACTAATCAGTGGGTAAAGCAGCTGCAGAAAACTTCGCGGCGCCCTAGTGAATTGACTAAAAAAAGTGGCTTAGCCTCTAATAGTTCTACAGAATTAGTGAGCGAACTTAAGGCTAAAGAGAATTTTTCTAAAGCTAGTTTAACTGGTGTTGATTTGCCGTCTAAAACGATGAGGACGTCTTACAAAGATAAAAGATTTTTAGAGACAGTAGAGAGTGAAATTGAAATAGCAGAGCGAGAATTGGCTTTAGCACAAAAAGATCTCGAGAATGCAGACATTCTGGCAGATCATGAAAAAATGCAGAAAGTGTTAGACAAAATTGGAGTACTTCAAAACAAAGTAGATGCACTTTATGAAAGATGGTCGAGCCTTGAAAAGACCTAGTCTGTAGGTTGGAGCCGATAAATCATCGCTACATGCGGCCCGTGTTTGGGATCTTCGAATTCGGGGCCAAAGGCAACAAAGCCACATTTTTCATAAAAGGGTATAGCCACCTTTCGGGCGTAACACCAAATTCGCGTGTAACCGCCAGTTGTTCCCCGAGTTATGCAATCTTCCACAAGGCGACGCCCGACATTCGCACCCCGTTCGCCCGTTCTGACGGCCATCCCTCGAAGCCGTAAGTCGCTATCAATGGGATCTTTCGGGAATGGGACTGGATGAAGTGATACGATACCAACAACTTCCTGTGTCGCAGAATCTTCGGCCACCAAAAAAATCGACCCAAGCAGTGAATCTTCATCAAAGACGCAATCCTTTGGTGGGGCGCCATTCCTTAAGACAGCTGATCTCAAAGGGAGCAGCTCCTCGGCTCTTGCAGATCTTATCGCGTATTTTTTTATGCTCATACTTTCAATCGCCTTCATTTATGTCGATCGCTCGAAGCACTATCCTCAGAGCTAATAGCATGAGTTGCGGGATCAAGGACAGCATTCTTTCAGATGCAGTGGGGTAGAGTGAATTTATGCCCCAAAAGTAGTGAGGAGCTTTCAAGTTGGAGGATGTGGCGCTGGCATCAGTGCTGTGGGAGAGCCCGATTCGGAATGCCTTTTTTGTGGCATCTTGCTTGCACAAGTAGGGAGTAACTACAAAGGAGAAAGAAGATGGAAAATCAATTCGTAAGCGGAAACTGGCAACGACTCAAAGGCAAAGTGAGAAAGCTTTGGGGCAACATCACAGACGATGATTTAGAAAGAACCCAAGGAAACATCGATGAAATCAGCGGCGTTATCCAAAGAAAGTATGGTGTTAAAAAGGATGAAATCAAAACAGAGCTGGAGACTATGGTTGGAAATTTAGAAATTTCCAGCGAGGAAAAATCGACTGAAACATTGTCAGCGGGAGCGCAAGGTACCGAGGCAGACCGCAAAGAGAAGCTAGAGAAAGACAAACTGGAGAGGCAGAAGTTACATCGAATTCGACAGACTGATGTTGACATATTCTAACATGAAAATTAGGAAAGACCGCAACCCACCCCTGCTTCGAACTCACTGTTAAAGAGAGAAACACCGTTAAACTGTGTTAAAAAGAGAAGCTCTAGTAAAAAAAGAAAGACCGACCAACTCCATCCTTGCTCCGAACTCACTGTTAAAGGAGATATCCGGGAATAAAAGGTAACGAGATTGATCGGCCAACATTTTTCTTGTTTCTTGCGCAAGCGACATCACGGGTTCGTGCGTCTTTTGCTTACGCACTTATGAGTATAAGTGCGTATCCACTTATACTCATAAGTCGATTTTCACACCTGCGAGCCCTGCTAATTGACTGAGGCTGCTAGAGTTATCTTCGTTAAAAGGGTATGAGTATCTACCTTCTATAAAGAATCCAGTCTTGTCTGAGATTGCAAGGTTAAGCGTTGCGGCCAAGTCTGCTCCTAGGGTCACCGTGTCATCAGCCGGTGTATCAATGCTTGCCTGGAAGGGTCCTGCTTCGCCGGAAGTTCGAGTGTCGCCGACTCTGAATGATGCATAGGGGCCGACTCCTAATGAGAAAAAATCTGTTGCCCAAAACCGCGCGAGCACAGGCACATGTAAGCGCACAGTTTCTTGGACTACTCGAAAGCCATCTCTTCCCCAGTCATATTGCTTGTTTGTAAGAAGAGCTCCTGTTTCGATACCGAACCAATCCTGAATATTTGCCTCCACCAAAACGCCTCCTCCTAGTCCTACTTCGTCCCTGAATTGGCTACGCTCGATGTTTTGCACTTTATTGTTTACCATGGCTGCTATCGAGACAATGAGCGAGCCATCCCGGTCTCTTCGGTTTTCAATTTGTCGCTCTCGCACGCTTCGGCCGCTTTGAGCAAAGACTGCGCTCACTGCGAGTGTAATTGCGAAAATTGTAAGGAAAGAATTAATACATGATTTCATTTTGATACCTCGTTATGTTTGTTTAAAAACAAACTAGTTTGTAGTTTCATTACCGATAAAAAGTTCTAGCAGTTGAATACTTGCTCTCAAGCACATTGAAAGTTGTTTGGAATTCGGCTTTTTCGTCGACCCATTTATCAGCGCCTGTGCCTCTAAGTTCAGCAAGCTCCTCTCTTACTTCGCGAGCTGCCTCTTGAGCCTCAGTTGTGGCCTCCGTTGCGTCTGACGCGTCAACACCTGGTCTGACGGGTGAGGCTTTGAGTTGACTCAGATTTCGTTCAATATCCTGCAGGCGTGTTTGGGTTTTCTTTAAGTAGTCTGTCTTGGCTTCGTTCCAGTCAGGGTTCGTCATTCCAAGAGTCTCTTTCACCTCTTGATTTGCTTTAGCTCTGTCAAAGCTAGAGCATGAACACAAGAGAAGAGCGACAAATGCCGCAAATATCATTCTTGGTTTTATTACTTTCACAAAAATTCTCCTTTTTAAAAGTTTTTACTGTTCACGATTAACTTAGGGTAATCGCTTTGTTCGCTGCTGCGAAAAAAGATTTACGACAAGGCTAAGAGCCGAAAGTATGAGAAACACCACAAGTAGTGTTTTGCCAATTTCTGCAGATAAGCCTGCGAATCCAGTTGCTCCGAAGATGAGCGAGACAAGGGCTAGTACGAAAAAGATTATTGCTGCTCGTAACACGGGTAAACTCCTTTTAAATAG
Source organism: Bdellovibrionales bacterium CG10_big_fil_rev_8_21_14_0_10_45_34 (assembly GCA_002778785.1). GTDB lineage: Bacteria > Bdellovibrionota > Bdellovibrionia > Bdellovibrionales > 1-14-0-10-45-34 > 1-14-0-10-45-34. The sequence goes on from PEZS01000001.1 coordinate 366,963, forward strand.
TTATTGGTTTCGTTGGTTTGACACAAAAAATTCAAAAAATACTCCTTTGTATTTGATACTAAGGCGTTCCAGTACCGAGAACGCGATCTAAGTAAAACTACACATGTTCGTTAACTGCAATGGCAATGCCATGGTTCATGAAGGCTCAGTGGGCTGCTAATCAGTCAAAACGCTGCTGCAGATCTTTACAAAGAGGCACTGAAAGAGGCGCGGGGTAATCTGCCTCGGTTGTTTTCACTGGTATAGGTTCGGAGCACAGATAGGTTGCACTGGTCTTATCGACGATGTTAGTTCGCGCCTTTAGTGTGCAGAATGCTGGTGGGCAGGTAAGGGCTCTTGAAAACTATTCAGGCGTCACTGATGTTTTCGTTTTATGAGCAATAATATTTGCTTGGGCGAAACTATTGGGCATCAAAAGAGGGTATGAAGAAATTAAAGCTAATCGGATGCAATTGGGTTTTAGTTGCTACATTTGCACATTTGGCCGTGGCTGCGTCGGGTGCGACATCTGGTGAGTCCATTGTTCGAGGGCCACCTGCCGACACCAAAATCGAAGACGGCAGGCAATTTGGATTCGACGTGGGCGAAGCTTGTGCCTTGTTGATGTCAGTCCCAGGTACTCAGTTCTCGCGGTTCTTAACATTTCGACTGCGATATCTCTCCAACCAATCTAGTACAAGTGACGAGCAATTGCTTTTGAATTTCGTTGAGAATCTTTTTCGGAATAAAATAAGGGAGATCTTTTCGGCCGAGCGACCCTCCCGAAGCAGTGTTTCCATCGAAGAATTTTCACAAAATAACAACTTCAAGGGCCGAACCTCAAAAAACATTAATGACTATTTCAACTTTAGTATTGAAAGATCGCTCAGTCGAGATGAGAAGCTTAGGCGAAGTACATATGATGCTTTGTTAAGTAGCCCGCTCACAATAGAATATTTGGGGGCGTGGAAGCTTAGTCCTCATGGTTTGATTGCAAGCAGAACATTTCAAGGTTTCAATCCGAAAATCTACTTGGAATTTGGTGTGGCCTCCTTAATCAAAGGAGAGAATGTTTTTTTCTCTGTGCTAGTTGATCCAGTTTATGGCAAGGATATGGTTTTAGAGACAGAGATTCTCAGCCCTAACCACATTCGCGATTTCACCATTGTTAATATTCGTGAAACCGCGCGACGTCCAGTTAAGGGTGATGCGATTGATAGAATCCCCGTGGATGCTCCTGAGGTCGTCTACCGTTTGCATGCGGAGAGCTTGGAGGGCGCGAAAATTTTTAGCCAGGCGCCGAACAGGTTGATTGTTTTAGACAGACCGCTTTCGCAATCTCAAATTACCGAGATGTCGGTAGCAGAGCTGAACTGGGACACAGAGAGGAGGCTGGCATCTCATCGTGATTCCAACGATCCGTTAAGTGAACTGTTGAGGTTTCGTTTGGTTCTGAATGATGATCAGATATTTAAAATCGACTTCGCCTTGCCTCCTGTGGGTGGAAGCGACACCGTGAAGCACTTCGAGAGAGTGTATTCTTTGGGGCTGTGGCGCAGGATACGTATTCGGGTCCAGTGGAGTGTAGTGACCGATTCTTTTGAGCTAGTAGTTTTATCTGAATACCGCTGGCCGGGACTTCGTGCGCCCAATGCGATATGGAGAGGCGAATTCAGAGCTGAGTGAGTGGGTCTTCCGAGGACATTTCTAATTGCGTTTCGCCAAGCTTGACCTACGCATAACATACGCATATGATAATTACCAATAACTAAGTTTGCATGCACTGAGAACACTATAAGCCTGCTCTGATCACTGGGAATTCAGCCAGAATGGAAAGATGGGCCCAAGGTTAGTCTAAATAAGTAAAATAAGGGGGCGTCCTATGGGTGAGTTTAAATTCGTAGAGCTTTTAGCAAAGACGCATTATTCTTTTTTAGAGGGAGCAAGTTTTCCTCATGAAATGGTAGAGAGAGCCTTGGCTCTGAATTATTTGGGATTGGGAATTGCTGATCGAAATGGTGTTTATGGTGCACCTAAGGCATGGCTAGCAAAAAAGGCAACTTCTGAATTTAAGCTGATTATAGGTTCAGAAGTGAGTATCTGCCCGCATGATTTGAATCTTAAGGTTGCAGATGAAAATACCCTTGTTAAAAATTTCTTAAAGGTCCATTTAATTCCGTTAAATAAAACTTCTTATGGTTGGATGTGCAGGCTTTTAACTGCAGTGCATGCTAATAAAGAGAAGGGGATGGGGCACTTGAGCTGGCAAGAGTGGTCTGATTGGTTATCGGATCCTCGTGCGAAAAATGTGTATTTTGTACCGAGGGTTTATGATGAGGGTTTTGAAGTCACCCGACTTTGGACAATGAAAGAACTAGAAATCTTTGCTGACACCTCCTTGCCCACAGCTCTTGCGCTCACTTACTTTTTTGATGGAAGAGACAAAAAGAGATTTTCGAGTATTCAAAGAATTCAGAGTAAGTATGAATTCCCTTTGCTGGCCAGCAATCAACCTCTTTATCATGTGGAGTCTCGTATAAAGCTTCAAAATCTGCTCCATGCTACTCGCGAAAATCTATCTGTGGAGCAAATGGGAGTGAGGCTTTTGTCTTCAACAGAGAGATACTTAAAGCCACTTGATACAATTAGTAGAATCTATCGAGATTTTCCTGAGGCCGCTCATAAGTCTTATCAAATTTTCTCAGAGTACAACTTTGATCTTTCAGAGCTGAGGTACCAATATCCGACCGAGTGGATACCTAAGGGGCATACAGCACAAAGTTATCTGCGGGTTCTCATCACAGAGGGATGTCAGTTTCGGTACAGAGACGGCGTGCCTGAAAAAGTAGAGAAGCAAATAGCCCATGAACTGCAGCTTATTGAAGAACTCAATTTTGCCGACTATTTTCTAACAATTTGGGACATCGTAAAGTTTGCACGCAGTAGAGGAATTTTGTGTCAGGGCCGGGGCTCTGCTGCCAACTCAATCATTTGTTATGTATTACAGATTACATCTGTTGATCCCGTTTTGATGGATCTTCTTTTCGAACGTTTTTTGTCAGCAGAAAGGGGTGAACCACCCGATATTGATGTCGATTTTGAACATGAGCGGCGCGAGGAAGTGATTCAGTATGTTTACGAAAGATATGGGCGCGATAGGGCTGCGATGGTGAGTGCCGTGATCACGTATCGTAGTAAGTCAGCTTTAAGAGATGTGGCGAAGGGGCTTGGCTGGAGCGAAGGCGTATGGACAAGAAAAGAATCAAAGCAGTTGAGTAGAGAGTTAGGAAGAGAAAGAGAAGAAGAGAAAAAGAATGAAAGAAAAAGAGAGAATGGCGATACAGAAAAAGAGAGCGGGAAAGAAGACAGAAAAGAAAAAGTACAAAGTTTGAATTTAACAGAAGACCAATATGAATCCTCTCAGAAACTAATTGCAGAATTAAAAGGCTTTCCACGGCATTTATCAATTCACAGTGGTGGATTTTGTTTGTCTCATGAGCCGATTGTTGAAATGGTTCCGGTAGAGCCGGCAAGAATGCCCGGGCGAACAATTCTTCAGTGGGATAAGTATGACTTAGATGCTTTAGGTCTTGTAAAAGTAGATTTGCTCTCATTAGGAATGCTCACGGCGATTCGCAAAACAATGGATCTATTGGGAATTTCCGAGATGGCAGATATTCCTTCAGAAGATCCTAAAACCTACGAAATGATTCAGAAGGCAGATACAATTGGGGTTTTTCAAATTGAGTCCAGAGCTCAAATGGGAATGCTAGGTCGTCTGCAGCCAAAGTGCTTTTATGATCTCGTCATTCAAGTGGCTATTGTTAGACCTGGCCCAATTGTCGGAAAAATGGTTCACCCTTATCTTAAAAGACGAAGAGGGCTTGAACCAGTTAAGTATTACCATCCCAAGCTAAAGAAGATATTGGGTAAAACTTTAGGTGTACCTTTGTTTCAAGAACAAGTCATGAAGATGGCTATTGAATTAGCAGGTTTTTCACCGGGTGAGGCAGATCGACTTCGAAAGGCTATAGGGGCTTGGCGCTCAAGTGGAACCATCGAAGAAATGGGGCAAAAACTGATGAAGGGGCTTTTAGCTCAAGGTTTGCCGCTAGAGTTTGTAGAGAGGATTTTTTCTCAGATCAAAGGATTTGCCGAGTATGGGTTTCCAGAGTCACATGCAGCATCATTTGCACTGATTGCCTATGCTTCGTGTTACTTGAAGTGCCATCACCCGGAGGCTTTTCTTTGTAGTTTAATCAACTCTCAGCCGATGGGCTTTTATTCGGTGCATAGCCTTGTTGAAGATGCCAAGAGAAAGGGCATTGCTGTATTAGCAGTCGATCCTAATTTTTCAGATTGGGATTGCAAGTTAGAAGTTGCTACCGATGAAGTTCGGATTCAGGTGAGCTCGACCGCAAACTCGGCGTCGAAGTTTGCTATTCGCTTGGGGTTTCGCATTTTAAGAAATGTTTCTAGGTCGGAGATCGACAACTTGTTAGAGGAACGAAAAAAGAGCGGGGAGTTTAAAAGCTTTTCTGACTTTTTAAAACGATGTCCGATTAGGCCGCAAGCCCTGGAAGTTATGTGCTTAAGTGGTGTTTTTGAAACGTTTCATGTGAGCCGTAGAGAGGCCCTCTGGCGAAATTTAGAGTTTCAGATTTTTGCTCGAGGGGGCCTGGGGGCTCAAACCAATCTTTTCTTTGAAGCGAGTCACCTGACCTTAGGGTCAAGTAGCCAACTTTTGAAATGCAAAGGTCGAATCTTTAAGCCCATGACTCAAGCCGAAGAGATGCAAAAAGACTTTCATGGCATGGGCCTCACCTTGGGTGAGCATCCAATGGCGTACTTGCGTAGGGAGCTACGAAATATTCCTAGAACGCGATCAACAGATTTGCGTCTTATGTCTTCAGGCAAGCGAGTAAAAGTGGCAGGCTTAGTGATTGTACGTCAACGCCCCCATACGGCAAGAGGTACTTGTTTTGCTACGCTTGAAGATGAAGTCGGTCTCATTGATCTTATTCTAAGAGAAGAGTTTTATTTAAAACACCGCGAGACGTTTGCAGATCACGGATTTATTGAAGTGGCTGGGCGCCTACAGAGAGATGGGTATTCCTTGAGTGTCATTGTAGATCGGCTCTCTCCTCTTAGCGTCTTTGAAAATACTCACCAAGAGACCTTTCAACGCTTTTTACACTGGAGTTACTAGCAAAGAATTGCCAACTCATCTCGATGGCCGCCGCAGTTCGATCCCGATCACCAGAGTTCATTGCTTCAGAATTTAAGTGACAGTGAAGGACGTTTTTAGGCTCTTATTGTTCAATAGCGATCTCAAAGCCGGACTGCTGTAAAAAAGTTGTACACTGAAGGTGGTAATCATTACTCTCACTCCTAGGTCCGGAAACCAGTACAATCATCACAACACAAACTATTAACAGGTACCTTCGAAAAGTTGTTTTTAACAAACTTTGGGACGGGGGCCCTTTTGGAGATTGTATGCAAAATGAAATGAATACTAAAATGGCGAAAGGTATATGCTCGTTATTAATCACGTTCCAGTTCGCGTCCGGTGGAATAGCCCAGGCGGCAGGAAAAGAAAGACCTGAAAAATTATCAAATGCAAAAGCAAGGTTTGCGAAAATTGAAAATGGGAAGATCAAAACAGCTTCCTTCTTAGAGGGTGTGCCTTGGCCTAATCCCTCATGTAAGACTGCCAGGCTTCACAATTACGCCAGCATCTTTAAAAAATCCTTGGATCAGAAAAACACAGCTTATATCCCATACGATGGTTATGAGATTGATCCTAATAAGACGCTAGTATGTAATGATGGTTCGATTATGAAAGTGAAGCTATCTGACTACAGTGCGTCTGGCTGGGGCGATCACCTGCGCGTTGGCGCCATAGAATGGATCCGTCCATCTCCCAGAACTGGAGACATTGGCTATACGTCGACCAGTTTTGTGCCTACAGTGTTTGGAAGAAAATCCCCGGTAGATAAGGATCAACCCGAGATGGCTAGAGATTATAAGCAAATTCTGCAAGCGAATTTGCCGGCATCTAGCCAGGTTGAAGATCTAGAACTTGAGATTAGTTCGGAGGATTCAGAGGCTATTATCTCTGGTAGCAGCATGCACTTGACTTCGCTTTATACGGCTAACCCCCGTAAAGCCTGGCTAAGAGATACAGTATACAAGGGCAGTGACACCCATCAGCTCGACGGGCCCATCCGAATAAAGATGACTCGTTTAGGAAAAGGAGTAAAGCGAGACTTTTATTTACGAGGCTCCCAGCTTCGGTACTCCGAAAATAAACTATATTGCTCAGAGGTCTATCGAGGCGGAAAGTTAGCAGACAATTATGGTCTAACTAGGGAATATGTGGCGATCGCCTCAATTAAAGAAAAGCTTGTCTACCTTAGAAAAGTGATCGAAATGATTCTTGAGTTAGATCCTAATTGTAAGGATCGATTTGAGGGGATTCGTTGCGCGACTTCAAAGGCCATATCGCCCTACGCAGGAAGCGAAGATGAATTTAGAGGTTTACCACACCGCATGTATCGCATCACATACGGCTACGACGTTTCTGATGTTGTAACCAATGGAATTGATGAATTTGGATCACGCCATGGAACCGACTCCTGGCTTGCCAAGAGTTATGTGGATCTTGTTACTTCGTTCAATGCATTGGTTGATTTGAGTAAGAAGACGCTTCCGGAAGCTAGATATGGGCACAAGGTTGAATGGTTAGACGGGAATGCATTTCTAAAATTGATAGATGATGTTATGAGCGTATCTGAGGCAGCAACCTGGTTAGAAAAAATGTTAGTAGGGAGTGCAGTCGATTTTGAAACCTTTTCGAAAGATTATTCGAAATTCAATATGGCACTGGAAGCACAAAGAAAGTATTTTGTCGGGAACACTCCTACAACATTTCTGCGCCCATCTGATTTTGAATACTGGTCTGGTAATTGGGATACTTCGCTTGCCCCAGACTGGATGGGCAACAAAAGTTTAGATTGGAAATTGCGCCGACAAGCTATGGCAACAGATACAGGTTTGAAGTCTGACGGACTTGACGAGCCGTACAATGCCCTTTACAGAAATTATTTTTCATATAGTTCCAGATTTGAGTTGAATTCGACGGATTTCTACGTGCAAGAATGCCCAGGTCAGGAAATGATCGAAAGTTGGGGTAGTGCATCCAGAAGATTTCGGAAAACAGTCGGTAAACCTTCGATCTCGCGAGAACTTGGCACTGCGGGTTTGAAATCCAACCCTGAGTTGTGAAATCCCGTGGTTTGCCGTAAGCGTTTGCAGTAAGCGCTTGTATCGCTGGGGGGTGCACGCAAAAAGCTTGCGGGGCTCAAGCTCTATATTGACTTTTGTGATTTTGCCCTCACCTTTTTAGTTAGAACGTTAGGGTCTGTGACGATCAACTACGATACATAAGTAGTTTTGATGAGACGTCGCCACGCCCTCAGTTTAGGCAGGAGCGAACGATGAATGCAGACAAATTCACTGAGAAAACCCGTCAGGCCCTCGAGGAGGCCCAATCAGAAGCCATACAAAGAGGCCATGCTGAAGTAGATGTCGAACATTTTGTCGATCGCTTACTTGCGCCCAACGATGGTCTAGCATCGGCTATTCTTCAAAAGGCCGGTGCTAATCTCAGCACCATCAAATCCCAAATTGAGTCTGATCTTAGTAAGCGCCCTGTGGTTTCTGGAGCAGGAGTAGAAAAGGGGCGGGTTTATATTACTCAGCGCTTAGGAAATCTCATCACTACCGCTGAAAAAGAAGCCAAAAAACTTAACGATGAGTACCTATCGGCCGAGCACATTCTTATGGCGCTTTTTGACGACAAAGGCGCCGCCGGTAATGCATTCAGATCATCGGGCCTACAAAAGAGCCATTTACAAAACTCAATAAAAGAAGTGAGAGGGAGCCAAAGAGTGACTTCACCAAATCCAGAGGGCACTTACCAAGTGCTTGAAAAATACGGCAGAGACTTAGTTGAAGAGGCAAAGTCAGGCAAAGTGGATCCTGTTATTGGCAGAGATGAAGAAATCCGCAGAGTCATTAGAATCCTTTCGCGCAAAACTAAAAATAACCCCGTGCTTATTGGTGAGCCAGGCGTCGGTAAAACAGCCATCGCAGAAGGCTTGGCGCAGCGAATACTTAAAGGTGATGTACCAGAAGGGCTAAAGGACAAAACAGTGTTTGCTCTGGATATTGGCTCTTTGATTGCGGGCGCTAAATATCGAGGTGAGTTCGAAGAAAGATTGAAAGCGGTGCTCAATGAAGTAAAGAGTAAGGGTAACATAATACTTTTTATTGATGAACTTCATACAATCGTTGGTGCTGGAAAATCAGAAGGTGCAATGGACGCAGGCAATATGCTCAAGCCCATGCTTGCACGCGGAGAACTAAGATGTATTGGAGCAACAACACTTGATGAGCACCGAAAATATATCGAGAAAGATCCTGCTTTGGAGCGACGTTTTCAAACGGTGTTGGTGAATCCGCCAAGCGTAGAAGACACGATTTCTATACTAAGGGGTTTAAAGGAGAGATTTGAAATACATCACGGCGTGCGCATCGCTGATAACGCTCTTGTTTCAGCAGCTGTACTTTCAGACAGGTACATTCAGGGGCGCTTTTTACCTGATAAAGCCATTGATTTAGTTGATGAAGCTTGTGCATTGATCCGAACAGAAATGGATTCAATGCCGTCTGATCTGGATCAATCTACCAGGCGACTTATGCAGCTCGAGATTGAAGAAACTGCGCTTAAAAAAGAAAAAGACTCTGGATCACTGCAGCGACTAGCCGAAGTGCAAGAGCAGATCGCCGAATTAAAAGAGCAGACAAATACCTTGCGCGCGCAATGGGATACGGAAAAAGCCTCTTTGCTAGAAGTGCGAAAGGCCAGAGAAGAACTAGAGAAGGCGCGCCTTGAAATGGAATCGTCTGAGCGCGAATACGATCTTAACAAAGTAGCAGAACTCAAATTTGGAAGAATTCCGGAAATCGAAAAAAGAATTCAAGCTTTAGAGGGGCAACTTCAAACCCAACAAAAATCGACAAAACTAGTTTCAGAGGCAGTTTCTGAAGAAGAGATTTCTCAAATTGTGTCAAAGTGGACAGGTATACCTGTCACACGCTTGGTCGAGGGTGAAAAGGAGAAACTACTTAAGCTGGCCGACATACTTCATGAAAGAGTTATTGGCCAAGACGAAGCTGTCGATTTGGTTTCAAATGCCATACTTCGCGCTCGATCGGGGATTAAAGATCCTAAAAAGCCGATAGGAAGTTTCTTGTTTTTAGGCCCAACCGGCGTTGGCAAGACGGAGCTGGCGAAAACACTGGCCGCAAGCCTTTTCGATACAGAAGAAAATATGGTTCGAATAGATATGAGCGAGTACATGGAGAAGCACTCAGTATCTAGACTCATCGGTGCCCCTCCGGGATATGTAGGCTATGAAGAAGGTGGTCAGTTAACTGAGGCCGTGAGAAGAAAACCGTATTGTGTATTGTTATTTGATGAAATTGAAAAAGCGCACCCGGACGTGTTTAATGTGCTACTTCAGATACTGGACGATGGAAGAGCAACGGATTCTCAAGGAAGAACCGTCGATTTTAAGAACACAGTAATCATTCTAACATCCAACATAGGTGCTCCACTCTTACTCGAAGGAGTTAGTAAGGATGGTGAAATTAGTGAGTCGGCTCGCGAAGGAGTAACGCGAGAGTTGCGCTCGCATTTTAGGCCAGAATTCCTCAATCGAGTTGATGAGATCATACTCTTTAAACCTCTGCAGCAAGGAGAGATTTTGAAGATAGTGGACTTGCAGCTAGACGATATTCGAAGTCGCCTTAAAGCCCGCCAGATTGGGTTACAGCTAACAGACGAGGCCAAGAAATTTGTTGCTGAAACAGCGTATGATCCCGTTTTTGGTGCAAGACCGCTTAAGAGATATTTGCAACGGCATTTAGAAACGCAGATCGGTAGAGCACTCATCTCAGGTCAAGTGAGCGACGGCCAGACGATTCGTATCGGCCTGCAAGGGGATCGACTCGTTATTGCAAACTAAATTGACTAAATGTGGTGAATTGGGGTGTGAAAAAATGCCTTTAACTAACTTGACTCCTAGAAACCCGGACACAAATTAAGTGTGAAAGAAGAAATAGTCGCTAAAAAAGGAGGAGTTTATGGCACTCATGATTCGAAGACCAGCAAGAAATTGGACGAACGTTCCCACTTTGTTTGGTAGAGAGTGGAACGATTTGTTTGAAGATTTTTTTAAAGGAATGGAACCGCTTACCAATTTAAAGGAAGCTACTTTTGTTCCAAGGATTGATGTAAGCGAGAAAGAAGGCGAGTATCGTGTGAAAGCCGAACTCCCAGGTATTGAAGAAAAGGACTTTGAAGTAACTTTCCACGACAATGTACTCTTTCTTAAAGGAGAAAAGAGGATAGAGAAGGACGAGGAAGGTGATGACTTTCACCATCGCGAAGTTCGCTATGGTTCATTTGAAAGGACTATTCCTTTTGCTGCTGAAATTGATGCAGACAAAGTGAATGCGGATTTTAAACAGGGTGTACTTACAGTGACGCTTGCCAAGGCTCAACCGACCGAGCGAAAGGCTCGTAAGATTGCTGTGAGCAATGGTCATTAAGTTAAGCCTTCAAAGTAAGCTTCTTGAAATGTCGTGTTGGCCGTCTCTACAAAATGGTAGGTATCAGAGGCCATAGCGTTTCGAAATGGCAGGGTGGTTGCTCGAAGACGTTAACGGCCCAGTCCGAACCACGAGACGGTCGCGTCAGGTGTCTCCCAAATCCCCGGGGGCACCTGATCTTTTATATTAAACTAAGTCACTCGTAACTGGAGTGAGATTCAGATGCCCCAGGTAGAATTTCAGTTCTGAAATACTTTCTCGAATATCGTCGAGGGCTCTGTGGCTATTTTGTTTGTCGTAACTAAGGCCATAGATGTTTTTCATTATTATCTTCCATGAAGTTACATCGAGCATCCGATAATGAAGTAGGTTCGAAAAACTCGGTAAGTACTTTTCGATGAAAAGCCTATCTTGAGAAATGCTATTGCCAGCAAGTACGACTGGATCATCTTGCGCTTCATAGTGATCATGGATTAAGCCAATAAGTTCGCTCTCTACAAGATCTTCCGGCTTTCCAAACGGGACTTTTCTAACCAGTCCAGACTCTTTGTGAGTCTTGGAATTCCATTCGTCCATGTTATCAAGATATTTTTGTGGCTGTTTAACGATCGAGTGATACTCCGCTAACTCACGAAAATTTAAATCTGTAACAATGGCGGCCACCTCAATGATAACTTCTTTCTCGACTTCGAGGCCGGTCATCTCCATATCGAGCCAAAACAATTTCTTCACTTAGCTACCTTCTCCTAAGATATATGATCGAGTAACTCTAAACACTAGCTAAAAAAAAGCGGTCATGTGGGCACTGAGAATTCATTTAACTTCGAGGCCAGTCATCTCCATATCAAGAGACCCGGCCAATCATTTCATATATTTAATGAGCCCCGAACAATCAGTACCCTTGACTACACCACCCGCCAAAATCCATTCTTGCCAGTGGTCTCAACTGTTTACCTTTTTGGTTGGCGACGACCGATGTGGTTTTTCCAGTTGAATTCTGGATTCTTCTCAAAGCGATCTTTCCAAAGTCGCCATTTCTCTTCGGAGTGATCGTGGTAAGTTTGACCCTGTTTTGAGAAGTTGATCTTTGGTTTCTTACCAAAGAGAAAATCTAAAATCCACATGCATTCATCCTTTCGAACACGGCTCAAATTCTCTCGCAACTTGCTTGACTAGGAGCAGTTTGCTGGCTCACATGCTATTAGGAACCAAGTTAACATACACAACGGAAAGATGTATATGAACTCTTTTTATGCGCTTCGTGATCTACCTCCGACTGACTCTTACAAAAAGGGTGATATTGTCTTTATTTTTGGAGAGGTCTTTCAGTCGGGATACGTTAACGGACTCATATCAGCGGCGGTGCGGAGGGGGCTCAAAGTATACTCCACCACAGTGGGGCGCCGTGAGGGTGACGCTCTTCGCAATCTTACCAATGAAGAACTAACGGAGTGTGCCTCTCGAGCCCCTCTTGACGGGGTGTTAAACGCAACCCTTGAAGCGGGGTTTGATTTTGAGCCATCATCGCAAGGCAAGACCCCTGTCGACCAGATTTCAGGGCTCAAGATGAGCCAGTGGCAAGAGGCAAAAATTGACTGGAACCAGATCGAAGAGAGCAAAGAGCGAGGTCGCGAGCGATTCTTTACCTCCGCACGGCAGTGGGCCGAACAGGTGAGCGAGATCGCACAACAGAACCCTGATTCGAACATTCTCTTTGTTCACACAATGGCCGGCGGAATACCAAGAGCAAAGATTCTTATGCCCACGATGAACCGCATTTTTAAAGGGCGCGGCGACAGATACTTAGCCAGTAAGACCTTTTGGGAATCAGAACTCGGTAAACTTTGTTCTGTTTCGTTTGATGAAGTCACTGCGCAAACCTATCAGACTTTGATTGATGTCACTCAACCTCTTCGTGAGGAGCGAAAAGGAAAGAGGGTTGCCTATGTCGCGTATGGTTATCATGGGTGCGAACTCTTAATGAATGGCCAATACACTTGGCAGAGTTACGCACCGTACTTGCAGGGCTGGGCAAAGTTGGAACTCGAAAAAATTTCTCAGCGGGCATTTTCTGTAGGAGTTACTAGTTGCGTTTTTAATTGCCCAGAAATCCTTACGAATTCCAGTAGCTTATTTCAAGGTGTTGAGATTCCACTTTACCCTTTAATTGAGGCCGTTCGAAAAGATGCGCCGAATCACTTTGCAAAAGTCGAGGCAAGTCTAAAGCCTTTCTTGAAACCGGGTGTGTCTTTAGATTCCATCTATGAGAGCTGCATGTCCTTTTTTAATAATCCTTCAACTCAGTTTCTTCAGGATTTCAATTCTTGGCCGCAGCACAGTGAGGCAAATCAAATGGACCTAATGCTAGAGCAAAGCGATCGGGTATTTGACATGCAAACCGCAAAAGATGACTCGATCACCAACTGGTTGAGTCGCTTAGTCTTTGAGGGTTGCGGCCACCTGATGTTTGAAGAGTCTGCTAAGCCTTGCGCTGCAGTTGAGTGGCTCGGTCATGACATCATCGCAAAGCGACTTTCGAAAGAAGCGGATCTTTCTGATTTTTGACGCACCTGAGACTGTGCGGCGAGCGAGGCTTTCGTTTTTAAAAAATCAGGGTAAAGTAAGTATCACTAGGATTGGTAAGTCGCTTCGGCGGTTCACAGGGTGCTTCTGAAGGTGAGACACGACTGGTTTTTGCTAGGTGCATTTTAAAAAATGCCCCACATCGGTGCTACTCAAGATGTTTTTAGGAGAGTGAAATGGCGCATAGGTTTTCTTCGAAAATGACTCCTGAGCAGAAAACAAAAGCTCAATTGATACTTGAAGAGATGAATCGCGAGGGGCAAGTTTTACCTGATCTAATGGTTTCTTATGAAGAATCCAATAAGGCGATAAAGTTTCAGAGAGATCGCCGAATCGCTACGATACCAGACGCGATTGTCGATAAGAAGGCGTGGTCTGACGTGAGATTTTTGTTTCGATCGTGCTTAGGAAAAGATCCAGCAGTATGGAATCACACGGCGCCCAACGATTGGGACTGAGCTTCCGAAAGGGCTTTCTATTATGACTGTGGCAGTTCTAGCGGTAGCGGGCCTCTTTTTCCTAGGTCACTTCCTTAAATGGCTTTTTAGTAAAACGAAGATACCCGATCTTCTTCTATTAGTGGGCCTAGGCGTTTTGCTCCGAGTGACGGGTTTAATTTCAGTAGCTGATTTTGGGAAAGTTGGAACTTTTTTGTCCACGGTCGCGCTTATCGTGATTCTCTATCACGGTGGACTGAGTCTCAAAGCAAGTGATCTCAAGGGATCGTCAGCGCCAGCATTGGGTATTTCGTTAGTGGGCTTTTCTTTGGTCATTCTTATCGGGATGGCCATTGCTATGGGGCTCGGCTTTCAAGATTGGCAGGCAGGTCTTTTGTTTGGCGTAAGTATTGGTAGTACTTCTAGCGCCATAGTTATCCCCATGGTTCGGTTTCTGAGTGTTTCCGATCGTATGAAGACGATCCTGTCTTTGGAATCATCGTTTACCGATGTACTGGCAATCGTTATAGCTTTAGTGCTCATTGATGGCTTTGTTGCGGGTAAGATCAACGTGAGAGAAATCTTTCTTGGCATTGGCCCGGGTACTCTCATGGCGATTCTTTTAGGAATTTTGTTCGGCTTAGCTTGGGCTTTTCTTAAAAAGACCTTTTCTTTCTTAAAGGGGCTTCATTTTTCAGGCGAAGCGTGGGCTGCTCTGACTTATGCGATTATCACTTTGATCGGTTACAATGGCGCTATGGCCGTGTTGGCTCTCGGTTTTTGTCTTTCAAATATGGATCTGTTGCCAGATTGGCTGAGCAGTAAGCTCGAGAAAAACGCGGTGACTCGCGAAGAATTAACTTTGCTGGGGGAAATTGCTTTTATACTAAAAACTTTTTTCTTCATTTACTTGGGTATGATGGTTGAATTTACCGGCTGGGGACTTCTCGGGATTGCACTCGTGACAAGCGTACTGATATTCATTAGTCGTTACCTCTTTGTACGGTTGCTACTGAGGCCATCCCACTATGATAGGATAGATGCGATGGCCGCAATGGCAATGGGGCCTCGTGGGCTTGCCTGTGCTGTTCTTGCTACGATTCCACTTCAGAGGGGGCTTCCGTATGGTGCCTGGATGCAGGATGCTGTCTTCACTGTCATTCCGGTCACTGTTATTTTCACTTCGACATTAGTATTTTTTGTCGAAAAACCAAAGCTTCGGCAAAAACTGGAAAAGTTCTTCAAGTCCTACCGAGACGACAGTTTACCCTCTGTCTCAAGCGTAGTAAACACTACGCCAAGTGTTTAAGAAATCGTTTGGCAGCGCGCGCCGACTGGACCCTAGAAAAGGTGTGGCAGAAGACGTTTGGTTTAACCCTGATAGCTGAAATTATCTGTAAGTGTGTTTAAATCTCTCAGAAACAGCAATGGAAGTGGCTTTGCTAACTTTGGTGCAATAAGCATTGACCATTCGCTCATTTGTGATCAACTGAACATTGCTCGGTTTCAATGGATTGCTTTTGTTTGGCTGCTGTGCAGTTTCAATATTAGCCATCGGAAAAATGGATCCAACATGCGGATCCGTTTTTTTCTTCCGAGTGACTATTTTTCAAAAGGAGAATCGAAAATGTCTTATGCTAACCTTCCTCAGCTGCCCTATGCTTTGAACGCACTGGCGCCGCATATATCTGGTGAAACCCTAGAGTATCATTACGGAAAGCATCACAAAGCGTATGTAGACAATTTGAACAACTTGGTTCGAGGCACTGAGCACGAGAAGAAGTCATTGGAAGACATAATTAAGACATCCCAAGGAGGCGTCTTTAACAATGCTGCTCAGGTTTGGAATCACACTTTTTATTGGCATTGTCTCACACCGCAGCCGACGGAACCCAAAGGGGTTTTGCTAGAGGAAATCAAGAAGACATTCGGTAGTGTAGAAGACTTCACAAAGAATTTTTCAGATGCCGCAATACGGACGTTTGGTTCTGGTTGGGCCTGGCTTGTCGTGGATGATTCGGGAAAACTTGCTATAGAAAGCACAAGCAATGCGGATACTCCTATGCGCACGGGCAAAAAAACGCTTTTGACTTGTGATGTTTGGGAGCACGCTTACTACATCGATTACAGGAACGCTCGACCGAAGTATGTTGATGCGTTTTGGAAGCTGGTTAACTGGGATTTCGCCTCAAAAAATCTTAGCGAGTAGAATGGCATCAAATGGGTGCACTTCTTATTTATGGGTGCGGCGAGCTGGGGTCGCGCCTAGCGGGTTACTTCAGTAAAAGCTGTGAGACTCAGGGGTGCCCCTACGACGCCATTTATGGTGTTACCCAATCCAGCCGGAGTTGGGAAAATCTTCGAGAGCTCGGAGTTGTGCCTCTACTTAACTCTGAAGTTTTAGAAGTCTTAAAAGGTAAGATTGTTCAAAATGTGGTTTTGGCGGTGCCTCCCTCCAAGGCTTCTGAGCTCTATCACCGAGAAATCAACGACATTGTAAGAGTTCTGAAAGGCCGCCAGGAATACGCGAACCAGCGTTGGGTGTTTATATCAAGTTCATCTGTATTTTTAGAGGATCAAGGTAATGTGGTTAACGAAGATTCAGCGGTTAACTCGAATTCACTTTTATATCGATCCGAGCGCATAGCCGCTTCTCGAGGTGGCACCATCGTAAGACTTGCCGGTTTGTACTCAGATAATAAAGGTCCACACATGTACTATCAGAAATACAAAGGGCCGATTGAGCGCCCTTTGCGATGGGTCAATTTAATTCACTACGACGATGCAGCAAGAGCAATTGCGCATGTGTTGATGTCGCCGTCAGAATTTGCTCATTTCACATTTTTGTTTTCGGATAATCACCCGTTAAGAAGGCAAGAAATCGTTACGGGAAATAGGGTTGATGAAATCGGAGAGGGAGCTGGATCTGAGATAATGATAATTAACCAAAGGCCTCACGACAATGAAATCTCGAAACGCAAAGAAGTCTCTGAACGCAATGGAATCGCTGCCAGCGGTAAGCAAATAGATTCGCTGCGCAGCTGGCGGATTATTAACGCATCCCCCGTCCACACCAGATTTAAAGCGTCGCCACCATATGGCGTTTAAGTGGATAGCCTTTTTCGGAAGCCACATTATCAACAAGCGTAACAACCTGTGAATGTAGACTATCAAATGAGCTATTGTTGTAGAGGTGGTGAAGACTTGTTTTTGAGGCTACATCGAAGTCTGTTAAAGCGGCCTCAAATTCTGTCGTCAATGCGTTGTACCAACCAAGATCAAGATTCCTAAATCCATCGTCTAGGTCACGAGATTGCCAAACAGAAGGATCGACTTTTAAGAAAACTATCAAATCATAAGGGTCGTCTTCAAACCATCGGCTAATAGACTGTTCTATGAGCTTTTTTTGGACGCGACTCATTCGGTTGGGATTTCCGTTGTGGATGAGTTTCGTGTAAACAGCAATATCGAGTAGGCAGCGATCCGTAATGATCAGGTCATGTTTGGCTTCTCTGGCCTCTTGCTCGGCCAATATAGAATGAGACAGAACCCACCATTCCGTTTTGAAGTCGGCTTCAGTATCTACCGGATACGGACATTCCCTCACAGTCTCTCTAACAACGTGTGCGTTGCCGTAGTGACGTAGCAAGGTTTTAGATAGCGTTGTTTTACCGACTCCCTGCGCTCCAATTAGACCAATCTTCATAGGACCAAATCTCCTTTTGGGTAAGGCGGACACCATAGTCCACACCTTCCAAAGGAAAAAGCAAAAAGTGCATCCGAATACAAGTTAATTTAGGGCTGGAAATGCCCCCTTTAGCCCATCAATCAAAAATTGCGCCGCTGTGGAAGCTAAAACCAGACCCATCAAGCGCGATAGGATATTCATTCCAATTTGCCCAAGAGCTGTTGCGATACGATGGGCTTCATTAAGGGTCAAGAAGACTATCATGACCACCACGATTATAGAAAGATAGAGCGCCGCATGCTGCAAACCACCCTGAGCCCGTTCCGAAAGTATAAACACGCTCACAATGGCACCTGGTCCGGACAACAGGGGAATCGCCAGCGGAAATACCGCAATGTCGTCTTTAAGTGCGCCTTCTTCGTGCTCCTCGGAAGTCCCTTTTGCTCGAGGGCTGCGGGCATTTAACATATCAATGGAAATCAAAAGTAAGAGAATGCCCCCCGCAATTCTTAAGGCCGGTACTGAGATATTAAGAGTTTTAAAAAAATAGCCGCCTGCAACAGCACAAAATAGCAGAATACTACCTGCGACCAATGAGGCCCGCCGAGCCGTCACGCGCCGCTTAGACATTGAAGAGGTGCTAGTCATAGATAGAAAAGGCGGGATAGCTCCGATGGGATTCACAATAGTTATTAAGGTGGAGAGTGTGACGAAAAAGAAGCCTTCGAGCATGGGAGCTAATTACCTGCGCATGAGAGTTCGATATGGGTAGATTGTAACATAATAGTTCTTTGAGAAGCCACAAGTATTTGAGTCAGATTGGCTTCTCATGCACACTGAGAGAGTGAAAACATTTGACCTTCGCCGCCTCGAGCGGCGCGCGCGACTCTATAGAAAACGATATGATAGTAGTTCTAACGATCTAGGACGGATACGAGATATTCGTCTCTATTCGGGTCTGACTACCATGGGTCTATTTGTTGTTTCTGTTTTTTTTAAAGGATACGGATTCGAATGGGTGGCGCTGTTTGTTGGCTTACCCAGCTGGCTCTTTCTTGTGAGGCGGACGCGCTTGCGCCAACAAGCGGTGTTGAGATTGCAAAGGATTCTTGCGTTCTCAGAGCGGCAGATTCTTAAAAGGAAAGGCGAATACAAGGCTCCCGAAAGCTACGGCGCTATTAGTTTTGAAAAGCTGTTTAGTGAATCTGAAGTAACTAAGATGCATCTCGAAAATAGACTCGATTTTGACATGCTGGCGGTTGATTTTGAATTTTTTAGACGAGGTGGGGTTTTTGATATTCTTTCCGAAGTGACAAGCCGGCGAGGGCGACTAGCTCTGGTATGTCATTTTCTAAAATCCTTAACCGGTCAGTCGACATTGTCGACTGATGTGAGATTTTTCCTTAAAAATGCAAACGAGGGGTTTTCCTTTTGGTTAAGGATTTGGGCTTGGCTCGGTGAGCTTCCTAGAAATGTGAAGTTTGAGAAAAAAGCGCCCGTAAGACATGAAAATGCAATGTTAGTGGGTGTTTGGATTTTTTGGTTGGTTGCGGTGGCGGCAATCTTTTTTTATGAGCAATCTTTGCCTGTCCAAGGCGCGGCGATTGGTTTGTTTTGGCTAGCTAATCTTCTGGCTCTTTTTGCAGTTGGGAGTCGGTTTTCTGCTGCGGTTTCTTTGGAGTCTCAGTTTCGTCGATGGAAACGTTTTACGCTCAAAACGGCAGAGGATCGATCAGTTTTGCAAAAGTATGGGCTTCTTGAAGACCTTACTGATAAATCTTCCATAAATCTCTTTTCAAAACTGCAACTTCAAGTCGCTGTTTTGAGCATAGAAGGGCATCCTCTCGTTTACTTGTTACTTAATCTAATACTGCCGTGGTCACTTACGGCTGGTACGCTTCTTAACCATATTATTTCTCAGCTCGAAAAAAGATTGCCAACATGGCAAAAAGAGCTTGATCGTTTGGAGATTTTTTTATCGGCCTACTTTGCTTTTGCTAGGGGCGGTGCCAGGTTACCCGAGTCTGTGCAGGATGCGGAGCTTTTGATGATAGATTTTTATCATCCCGCATTGCCGGATGATAAGAGAGTCTCTAACTCTTTTGATTCTCAGGGTGTTGTCGTGTTGATTACCGGATCAAATATGTCGGGTAAATCAACATTTTTAAAAACGCTTCTCATCAACCAGTTGCTCTCGCAAGCTGGCTTTGGAGTCTACGCGAAAAAATGGACATCGCCCGACTGTCGAATCATGTCTAGCTTACGCATTCAAGATGATCTTGGGGACGGATTGTCCTATTTCTATGCAGAAGTTAAACGGCTAGTTGCCATTAAAAACTCTCTTTCTTTGGTCCCGAGTAAAAGACATTTTGTTGCAGTAGACGAAATTTTTAGAGGTACAAACAATAAAGAGAGGTTAGAGGGGGCCAAAAAGGTTATTTTGGATTGGCTTGAAGCTAATGGTTTCTTTTTTGTTTCATCGCATGATCTTCAGCTGGCAGAGCTGGAAAACGAGAGTAAGGGTGTTATCAACTACCATTTTGCAGAAAGTTATTCGAAGGGCCGAATGGAGTTTGATTTTTCGCTAAAGAGAGGACCGTCGCCAAGCACCAATGCTCTGGAGATTATGAAATCAGAGGGGCTTTTTTAGTGGCAACGTCTGCGAGTATGATTGTTGTAAAAGTGGAAAAGAGTTGTAGATACTTATTGCGGGTCCGACGAAAGAGTTAAAGCAAAAGCGGCACCTTCGGGTGCCGCTTTTGCTGGGAATTTGAACCTAGCAGAATGTGAAGCTACAGTTGCAAGAGTTATCAACGTCGAGATAGCAACTTTGCGCATAGCAAGCTTGGTAAAACTGGGTATACGTCGCGTATCCCACACCGCTGAAACTTCCTCCGACAATTACGTTTGTGGAGCAGTAGGGTTCGCCCGTATTGTCGTGATACAGCTGAAACGGTAAGTAAGTTGGACAGGTTTGAGGGGCAATGGGAGATTCACGTATGGCGACCGTGCCATTGCTAAAATCTTGGCGTCCAGGTAGAAACGGTTCCCACGGCAGTGGTTCGGTTGGATCTTGGCTGCCTCCTCCAGTTTGGCTTTCAGCAACCGCATCCGAGCACACTTTCGTATCCATGTAGTTGGCAAAGAAGCCTAGAAGCTCGTTATAGGCCCAGTCTGCATCAATATTGATCGGGTATCCACACGCAGCGAGGGCGGTTTGAATATCGGCAAGTTCGTATCCTAAAACATCCTTGATGTAATGAATCCAATGAGATTTAAACTCTAAATCTGAACTGTAAAGACGGTGGGCCTCTTCGTGCGCAAAAGTGCCAAACATTTGATTGTAGGTTAGCCCAGGCGCAACCACAAAAAGTACAATAGATTTAGAGGGGTCTACTGTATAGCTTAGCGGTTTTTCCTCACATACGACAGGGCCCGGAAATCCACTTAGATCCGGAGTACAAGAGTAGTGGCCCTCGTGTTTTGTGACCACGCCGGCTTCTTGGCCGATCCTTAAAATAAGTGAAGCAAAGTTGCCGGTATAGTTTAAGTCAATTAATTGCTGAATCGCCGAGGCGGGTATGTGTTGTCCGACTGAGCTTGAGTTGTCATAATACAGCCTTGCAGCTTGGTCCTTAATAGCGCATTGAGTGTCGATGCAATAAACGTCGTTGGTGCTATTTTTCGCAGCCTTAAGTAAAGTATCAAACTTTACATCGACCTTGTCGCGCACCATAGTGCAGAGCTTTTTCAATAAGTACGTTTCTTCGATTGTGGGAAGGTCAGGAGTTCCGTAAACATTTACCTGTAGCGGCTGTGAGGGAGGCGGGGTGCTAGGCCCGCATGTGACCTGCGAGTTTGCTGACTGGCTTACCACAAATACGCATAGCACGATCATCCGACTTGCGATCAGTCTCGCTCTTTGGATATTAATTCCAGATTTGGTTATTTTTGGAGTATTTGATTTCATATATAGAATCCCCTTTACTTAGTTTTTTGCCTTAACTGAAAAACCACCTATTCCCCTAAAAAAACTGACACTTTAAGTGCCAGGGATAGTTACAGACACTTGGTTGCTCGTTCCTCGGCTTGGTGAGGTAATTTGTATCTTGCAAGTTCTACTGTTCGAAGGAATCGATGTGATCTTAAAATTTACCTGAGCGGAACTTTGGTAGCTGACTTCTGCTGCAACATAAATGTTGTTGCACATGGCATAAACGGTTGAGTTTCCGTCAGACAAAAACTGACCATAGGCCTCTACATAAGACTTCCCTTCAGACAAATTGTGGCCCCAGAAAACTAGGCCGTTTGAGTTTATTATTGGCGCAGCTTTTACGAGAATGGGCTTTGTATTACTTGGCACTCCATTCGCAAATACCTGAAGGCTGCAAGTCTCATCGTAGTTTCTGACGGGGATGTACACGTTGACTTGGTTATTCGATTTATAGCTCACTTTAGTGGTAACAGCTGCTCCTGTACAAGTCGCGGCTGCTGTTACGGTGGTGGCATTAAGGTTTGAACCATAGATTTCGATATAGGTTCTGTTCGCATGTCTGTCGGAAGACTGCACGTTAAGACCTGCAATATTCGGTGACAACGGAAACTGATAGGCGGGGGAATTGGTGCCATTTGATGAGTAGTAGGCGGTCAGAGGCAGCGCGCCTGCTCCGCAGCTTGCATAAACATCTCGTGTTCGTTGTTGACAAGCGCTGAGAGAGTCAGCAGACGTGCCAATTTCGAAAACTGTTTTATTGTGGTAGGCGCCGTTTCCAGAACAGGCGCTTCCTTGTATTTTACAAAGAGTATTCACCGTTTTACTCGCCTTGACCACTCCGTCTTGAATAAACTCTGCTTTTACATTTCGACTCGTCTGACATGAGTTTGCACGAGCTCTCGCTTTTGTCATGCAAACACTTGAATCGACATCTGCATTGTTGCTGGAATCAAAAACAACGGTGCTACTTGGTGAGGTAGGACATTCAACAAGGGCCACCTTACAAAGTGATTCGGGGCTGTATTTGACAGCTACCGAACCCTCAACTTCGCACACCTTCTTCCATTCTGGTATTCGTGCAGCACACTTGGACTGTGATTCTGAAGCGAAGGGTGAGGTATCTGTAAAGAAAGTGTTGATTGCGATATCTTGCCGGGGCCAACAATTTTCGACCTTTACCTCGCACTTGCGGGCTGCGCCGAATGCTGCTTGAATTTGGAGTAATTGGAGTAATAGGACACTTACAAAAATGTGAAAAGGCACACTCGTCAATTTGAATTGCATTTAATCCCCCTTACATACGTTATTGGCAACAGTTCAGGAAGGTGCAAGGTCAATGCCCAAGGTGTGGATCATTAAGGAACATGTAATTTCGTTCTAAAGGTAATAACGTACCGTTATGAAACAAGGAGTATATCGTTGGCTAACTTAGTTTGTGCAATGGTTAAAAGCTTGGTCAAAAGAAAACAGGAACTACTTACCCATTTCTGTTCTCTGTGTAGCTTGAAGTAGGTTACTAAGCAAAAATACTTTCATATGTTTCGCGGAGATTACAAAGCTCGTTAGCTTCTGTCTCGTCATGATGCAGGAGAAACAGTAAGCACTTTGTGATCTAGTCTTCAACTGGCAAGCCGCTTGGAACACTTCGGGGGGGGGCTGCACGATTCAAATAACTAGTGTCGGTCAGTGAGCTCAAAAAATGAATTAAATTGGCTTTTTCGTCTTTCGAGAGAACGGGCACATTTAATCGGGCGTCTACCGAATGCATACGCCTTTGGTTTCTGTCAGTGTCAGAATCTAACAAAACAAGGAACGACGTGCGAAACACACTGAGAAAGTTTGGAGGATTCTCCGAGTAGCTTTGGCACATCTCCATCGGACGAGAGTGATGTTCAATAACATCACTGAGATCGGAATACACACCACTATGCAGCCATGGGCCTGTGAGGATGACATTTCGAAGAGTAGGTGTCTTGAAACGATAATTATCTTGAGGGTTGTTTGTGATGAGAGCAAGTCCTCTGTCTTCTTTGGAAGGTTCTCCGCTTCCTGTACCCTTTCCTGGCCCCAACTGAGGAGATCCTAAAGAATAGAACTGAAAGTCTGTGAAGTGCGAACCAGAGTGACACTCGACACATCGAGCCTTACCAACAAAAATAGAGGCTCCGCTGAGTTGCTGATTGGAAAGAGACCTATCATCACCAATCATAAAATAATCGAATGCGGTGAGGTTGGCTCTAAATGCATGGGATTCAAAAGCAGCTATACTTCGTGCCAAGTGTGCAAAGTTAAAATCATCGAAGCTCTCTACTTCGGGATAAGCTCTCCTCAAAAGGAGCCTGTAGGCTTCAATACCTCCATGTTGCCCGTTGTCTTTGCCCACGATTCTTTCGGTGAGGCGCTGCCAAATCTCTAAGTTGTTTTTAGAGTCGGCAACTTCGTTCTCCCCTCTGAATCCCAGCATTTCTTCGTGGGAGGTGCCTGGAAACATCGCTTGGGCGGCCGCGACTGTTGTCAATTGCGATGCAAGTGCTGCAGCTACGGGCGACGCGCCATTAATAGCCGATTCTGGGGTCTTAAGGTGCCCGGTCACGGGATCCTTGGCTATGCGACCATCCCACATTGTTGTGTGGAAATCGATATATCCGATATTGAAGATCGCAGGAGCATTGCGAGGTATGAAATGAGCGGATCCAATATAGCGGCTCGGGCCAAGTCCTTGGCCGCCGCTACCAATTGAAACGGGCAAAGCGTCAACGGAACCGAGAGAAGGGTGGTGGCAGGTGGCGCATGATATATTTTTGTTTCCAGAAAGGATTTTATCGAAGAATAAGAGTCGGCCGAGTTCAATTTGACTCTTATTCTCGGCGGGAGGTTTTCGAAAGGCGAGCGACTCGACATTCCATTTTCGAAATTTGCTTCTAACGATTTCGTAGGGCGACTGACCGGCGGCTAAAGTTTGTGAAAGTGATAATAGTGCAACTGATGTGACGACGATGCGGCATTTTTTGATCTGCTGAAGTTTCATGAGTCCCCCTGAATCTTACACCACGCCACTTTTAGAGGTGGATAGATTCAAAGTCACGAATTACCCGGCAGATTTTTGTTGGTATTCCTCGATGTGAGTTGGAGGGAACGGCTGTTCCCTCCAACAAGTTTTAGTGATTAACAGCGGCCACCAGTGCACCTTGACGGAGTAGGCCGGCTAGGAGCAGAAGGCCGACTCGGCGGAGCAGATGGTCTGCTTGGCGGCCTTGTCGAAGTTGGCGGCCTTGTCGAAGTTGGCGGCCTTGTCGAAGTTGGCGGCCTTGTCGAAGTTGGCGGCCTTGTCGAAGTTGGCGG